>CALBTN010000130.1 GCA_937967345.1 uncultured Rubrivivax sp.
GCCGCGGTGGGCACCCGCGACGCGGAAGAGTTCCAGCTGCCGCTGTCGGGGCTGTTCGCCGACCTGGAGCTGGGTCGCGGCTCGGTGCGGCTCGGTGACGACTACCAGCACTGCGCCAGCCTGGCCAAGCTGCAGCTGCTGCGCGACTGGCAGCGTTCGCTGGCGCGCTATCGCGAGCTGGCGCTGAGCCAGTTCGCGCGCGAGATGGCCGCCGGCATCCCGAAGGTGCCGCAGGGCGAGCGCGCGGCGCTGCTGCGCTCGACCTGCGAGGCGCTGCGCATCGACCTGCCCACCGGCTTCGATGCGCTGACCACCCAGACGTGAGCGCGGCGCCGGCTCCATTGACCTCGATGCAGGCACCGGCGCCAAGCAGCAGGCCGTTTCGGCCGTCGCGCTTCAGCGAACGCTTCGGCCACGACCTGGACCCCGCGCTGCGCCTGGAAGTCGACAACGAGCAGCTGCGCATGGTGCTCGGCCACACCCGGCTGGGCACCTACGTCGCCACCGCCTTTGCACTGTTGCTGGCGCTGCAGTTGCGCGGCGACGTGGTGGCGGCCTGGATCGTCGACGCCTGGTTGGCCGCCAAGATCGGCGTGGCGGCGGCCCGAATCCACCTGAGCCTGCGCTACGAGCGGCTGCGCCAACCCGGCGGCTTGCAATGGCATCGCCGCACCGATGCCTGGCTGCTGGCCGACGGCACCGTGTGGGGCGTGGCGGCGTTCGCGCTGGTGTCGGGGCCGATGCCGCTGACCGCGCTGGTGTCGGCGGTGATGGCCTGCGTGTCGTGCGTCGCCACCTTCGGCTTGCAGTTCAGCAAGCGCTCGACCGCGGCCTATGTCGTGCCGATCCTGAGCCTGACCGCGCTCGGCCTGCTGCGCCGCGGCGACGAGTCGGGCACGCTCGGCGGCATCGGCCTGCTGATGCTGCTGGGGCTGCTGCTGGCCACCGCGGCCGCGTCGGAAAAGCGCCTGGTCGAGATGCTGACGCTGCGGCTGCGCGCGCAGGCCCTGTCGATCGAGAAGGACGAGGCGCTGAAGCTGGCGCTGCGCCAAAGCGCGGTCAAGACGCAGTTCATCGGCAACGTCAGCCACGAGCTGCGTACGCCGCTGCACGGCATCCTCGGCGTGGCACGGGTGCTGCAATTGCAGGTCAAGGACGCGGCGGTGTCGCGGCGGCTGCAGCTGATCGAATCGTCGGGTTCGCACCTGCTGGGGTTGATCAACGACCTGCTCGACATCTCGCGCATCGAGGCCGGGCAGTTCGTGATGCGCACCGAAGTCTTCGAACTCGGTGCGCTGGTGCGCAACCTGGCTGACCTGTATACCGTTCGCGCCACCGACAAGGGGCTCGAGTTCAGGCTGACCCAGCAGTTGAAGCTGCCCTGCTGGGTCAGCGGCGATCCGGCCCGCGTGCGCCAGGTACTGCACAACCTGCTGGGCAACGCGGTGAAGTTCACCCAGCGCGGCTCGGTGTGCCTGCAACTGTCCTACGACAGCGACAGCGCTCGGCTCGACGCCGAGGTGCAAGACACCGGCCCGGGGATCGATGCCGCCGACCTGCCGCGCGTGTTCGAGGCCTTCCACCAGGCCGCGGCCGCGGCGGCGCGCCCGTTCCAGGGCACCGGCCTGGGCTTGACGATCGCACGCGACATCGCGCAGGCGATGGGCGGCGACATCACCATGCGCAGCACGGTCGGCGTCGGCAGTTGTGCCAGCTTCAGCGCGCTGCTGCCGCGGGCGGCCGCGCCGGCCACGGCCGCCGCAACGCCGCGGCCGCTGGCCGACGCTGCGGCGGTGAGCGCGCGGGTGCTGATCGCCGAGGACGACGAGGTCAACGCGCTGATCGCCACCGCCTACCTCGACCACATCGGGCTGAGCGCCGAACGCGTCAGCGACGGCCAGCAGGCGCTGGTGCAGGCGCTGCGCGAAGTCGACCGTCCCGACCTGATCCTGATGGACTGCCGCATGCCCAACCTGGACGGCATGGCGGCCACGCGCGAGATCCGCGCGGCCGAACGCGCGCGCGGCCTGCCGCGGGTGCCGGTGATCGCGCTGACCGCCACCACCTCGGACATCAACCGTCAGCTGTGCGTGAACGCCGGCATGGACGACTTCATGACCAAGCCGTACACGCGCGACGAGCTGATGCGCGTGCTGCAGCGCTGGCTGCCGCGCAACCCCCGCGCGGCCGGTTGATCAAGCCGGCACCGGCTGCGCCCGCGGCGCGACGCCGAGCTGGCCGGCTTCACGCTGGCCGGGCGCGCGCGTGCAAGCCTCGAGTTCGACGTGTTCGGTCTCGATCACGAACTGATACAGCGGATGCCGGCACTCGCGCCAGCGCGGCAGCGCCGATGCCACGTCGAAGGCCAGGATGCGGTGCGGCAGGCCGCCGGTGTGCGCCAGCGGCTTGAGCTCGCCGGGTGCGAACAGGTCGATGAAGCCCAGCCGCATGTAGTTGCGGATCAGCGCCTCGTTGCGCGCACCGACCACCATCCAGTCCAGCCCGTGCGCGATGCAAAACAGATAGCTCGCCTTCCACAGGCTCAGCCGGATCAGCGGATCGGCACCGACCGCCACCGCCAGCCGCGTGACCTCGGCGCGGCTGGCGCGGTGCAGCCACGGCGGCAGATCCAGGCTGCGCTCCATCAGCAAGGGGCCGTAGGCGTTGGACTGGATGCGCATCGTGCCGACCGCGCGGCCGTCGGCCTTGTCGCGGCACACGAACACCGTCGTGCTCGGCGCGTAGTCCAGCTCGTCGGGCTCGGTCAGCTTGCGGCCCATCTCGGGCAGATGGTGGCCGTAGGCGTGGGCACGCACGCTGCAGGCTTCCAGAAGGTCTGATGCGGACTGCACCAGTTCGAGCACGAATCCCAGCGCACAGCGGCCCATGACTGCGTCCCCCCAACGATCTGTTCTTTTGGCTGATCGTCACGGCCGGCGGCCGTGACGTCGCGGCGCGAGGATAAGACACCCCTCGTGAGTCGGCGTATAGGCAATTCACCGAACTTGCGCTGGAACAAGAGGGTTTGTGGTGCCAACGCCGCGGCCGTGCGCTGCCCCGACCTGCGGCCGATCGAGCCGGGGCGGCCAACAGCTACAAGTAGTCGCGCGTCGCAGCCGCGCCGACGCGGCGCAACAGCCGCCTGGGCGCGGCGCGCGCCAGCAGCGAAGCCACCCGGTTCAGCCTTCCCGGCACGCAGATCACGTCGCCGCGCAGGCAGGCCTGGTAGCCCTGCGCCGCCACCTCAGCGGCCTGGCCGATCATGAACTCGGGCAGGCTGCCCAGCTTGTCCGCGGCCGAGCTCGCCGGCCCGATCAGGGCCGTGGCGGTCACGCCCGGGCACAACGCGCTGACCGTGACGCCACTGCCGTCGAGCTCTACCGACAGCGCCTCGGACAGCGACAGCACGTAGGCTTTGGTCGCGGCATAGGTGGCCAGGCTCGGCAGCGGCTGGAATGCGGCGATCGACGCGACGTTGAGCACCCGGCCCCAGCCGCGTTCGCGCATGCCCGGCACGAACTGCGCCAGCATCGCGGTCAGCGCCGACACGTTCAGGTCGATCTGCTGCTGCTGGCGCGCGGCCGCGATGTCGCAAAACGCCCCTTGCTCGAGCACCCCGGCGTTGTTGACCAGCACGTCCACCGTCACTCGCTTGCGCCGCAGCGCCGCGGCCAGCGTGGCGGCCGCGCCCGGCACGCACAGGTCGGCGGGCATCACTTGCACCGCCACGCCGTGGCCGCCGCGCAGCTCATCGGCCAAGGCCTTCAGCTTGTCGGCGCTGCGCGCCACCAGCACCAGATCAAAGCCGCCGCCGGCGAAGCAGCGCGCCAGCGCCTCGCCGATGCCCGACGAAGCGCCGGTGACGAGCGCGGTGCGGCCTGACGACTCGGGCTTGTGGGCCATGACGGATGCTCCTCGGTGCAACGCAAGTGCGGCCCGCATTGTGCGTCGGCGCCCGCGCGCGGCGCCGCTATGCTGCGACACCTCGCCACCGCCTTGGAGCCCTCGCCATGAGCCACCCCGTCGCCGCCTTGCAGCAACGGCTGCAACCGCTGTTCCCGGGCCTGATGGGCGTGCAGCTCACCGAGGCCGCGCCCGACCGCGTGGTCGCGACGATGCAGGTGCGCCCGGACCTGTGCACCGCCGGGGGCATCCTGCACGGCGGCGCGGTCATGGCTTTCGCCGACACCCTCGGCGCGGTGGGCACCGTCATCAACCTGCCCGACGGCAAGAGCACGACCACGGTGGAGTCGAGCACCAAGTTCATCGGCGCGGCCAAGCTCGGCGGCATCGTCACCGGCGACAGCGTGCCGCTGCACAAGGGCCGCACCACCATGGTGTGGCAGACCACGATCCGCAACGACGCCGGCAAGCTGTGCGCGGTGGTCACGCAAACGCAGCTGGTGCTGGGCTGAGAGTCTGTGATGCCGCGCATCGCGCCTTATGGCAGCTGGGCCTCGCCGCTGGGCGCCGAGCGTGCGGTGGCCGCCGGCATCGGGCTGAGCGAAGTCGCGTTCGACGGCGACGCCGTGCTGTGGCAGGAATCGCGCCCGACCGAGCAGGGCCGCTGCACGCTGATGCACCTTGCCAGCGACGGCACGCTGCGCGAGCTGACGCCGGCACCGTGGAACGTGCGCACCCGCGTGCACGAGTACGGCGGCGGCGCCAGCCTGATGCAGCGCGGCGTGCTGTGGTTCAGCCTCGCGGCGGACCAGCGGCTGTACCGCATCGATCCGGGCCGCGCGCCGCGGCCGATCACGCCCGAAGCCGCGCTGCGCTACGCCGACCTGTGCGCCGATGCGCAGCGCAGCCTGCTGTGGGCGGTGCGCGAGGACCACCGCCAGCGCGGCGAGGCGCGCAACACGCTGGTGGCGCTGCGCGACGACGGTGACTTGCACGGCGGGCGCAGCGTCGCCGAAGGCCATGACTTCTACGCCGCGCCGCGGCTCAGCCCCGACGGCACGCAGCTGGCGTGGCTGTGCTGGAATCACCCGGACATGCCCTGGGACGGCTGCGAGCTGTGGCTGCCCACGATCGGCGCCGACGCCGCGCTGCACGGCGCACGCCGCGTGGCCGGCGGCCGCGACGAGGCGGTGCAACAGCCGCTGTGGTCGCCCGACGGCCGGCTGCATTTCGTCAGCGACCGCAGCGGCTGGTGGAACCTGTATCGCTGCAACGGCGAGCGCGTCGAGCCGCTGTGCGCGATGCCGGCCGAGTTCGGCCAGCCGATGTGGGCGCTGGGCCTGGCCAGCTACGGCTTCGCATCGGCACGGCAACTGGTGTGCACGGTGGGGCGCAACGCCCGCTCGACGCTGGCCGTGCTCGATACCGGCACGCTGCAACTGCGCGAGCTCGCCACGCCGTGCAGCAGCTTCGGCCATGTCGCCGCGCACGACGGCAGCGTGCTGTTCACCGGCGCGTCGCCGCTGCAGCCGGCCAATGTGTACCGGCTGCGGCTGCGCGACGGCCAGATCGAACTGCTGCGCCGCGGCAGCACGCTGGACGCCGACCCCGCCTACACCTCGGTGGCACAGCCGATCGAGTTCGCCGGCAGCAGCGGGCGCACCACCCACGCCTTCTACTACCCGCCGCGCAACCGCGACTTCATCGGCCCGCCAAGCGACAAGCCGCCGCTGCTGGTGATCGGCCACGGCGGGCCCACCGGCATGGCGCTGGACGCCTACCGCGCCGGCGTGCAGTACTGGACCAGCCGCGGCATCGCGGTGGTCGACGTCAACTACGGCGGCAGCTCGGGCTTCGGCCGCGCGTACCGCCAACGCCTGGATGGCGCCTGGGGCATCGTCGACGTGCAAGATTGCATCCACGCCGCGCGCTTCCTGGTGCGCCGCGGCGACGCCGACGCGCGCAGGCTGATGATCCGCGGCAGCAGCGCCGGCGGCTTCACCGCGCTGTGTGCGCTCGCCTTCCACGACGACTTCGCCTGCGGCACCAGCCTGTACGGCATCGGCGACCTGCGCGCGCTGGCCGCCGACACGCACAAGTTCGAAGCGCGCTACCTCGACCGCCTGGTCGGGCCCTGGCCCGGCGCATCCGAGGTCTACCTGGCGCGATCGCCGATCCACCACCTGGAGCGCCTGAACGCGCCGCTGCTGCTGCTGCAAGGCGCCGACGATCCGGTGGTGCCGCCGGCGCAGTCCCGCCGCATGCATGCGGCGCTGAAGGCCAAGGGCGTGGCGGTGGCCTATCTGGAGTTCGCCGGCGAGCAGCACGGCTTTCGCGCCGCGGCCCACATCGTGCGCGCGCTGCAGGCCGAAAGCTTCTTCTACGCGCGCGTGCTCGGCTTCACGCTGGCCGACGCGGTGGAGCCGGTGGCGATCGACAACCTGTAGCGCGGCGGGTGCGCTCTCAGCGGCGGCGCAGCGCCTCGCGCACCAGCGCCAGCCGGTCGTTGCCGAAGTACATGTCGTCGCCATCGACGAAGATCGTCGGCGAGCCGAAGCCGCCGCGGCGGATCAACTCGTCGGTGTGGGCCTTGAGCTGCGCCTTGACCTCGTCCTGCGCGATGCCGGCAAAGAACGCCGTTGCATCGATGCCGCAGCGCTGGCACACCTGCGCCAGCACCGCATCCTGGGAGATGTCCTGATCGCGGCCCCAGTAGGCCTCGAACACCGCGGTGGCGAAGGGCACGAGCTGGCCCTGCGCGTCGGCCCAGACGCAGCCGCGCATCGCCTTCACGCTGTTGACCGGGAACACCGCCGGCGGCATCACCAGCCGCAACCCGGCCAGCCGCGCCCAGTCGTTCAGGTCTTTCAGCAGGTAAGCGCGCTTGGCCGGCACCGGGTGGTCGCGCGCCGCGTAGACGCTGGGGTTGACCGCGTTGAACACCCCGCCCACCAGGATCGGCCGCCAGCGGATTGGCACTTGCAGTTCAGCGGCCAGCGGCTGGATGTTGTGAAAGCCGAGGTAGGTCCACGGGCTGCCGCAGTCGAAGAAGAACTCGATCATTCGATGCTCCGGTTCGGGCCCGGCCGGGCCCCGGCCTCGCGCACCGACTGTGCGGTCTGGCCAAACAGTGCCTGGCGCGCAGTGTCGGCGATCGCGCAGTCGTCGCCCGCGACCTGCGCGCCGATACGCGGCTGCTGCGCGTCGAGCACACCGTACATCCAGCATGGTCGAGAGCTTCCAACCGTGCGGCGCGGGCCCGCAGTGTCGACCGGACGAGATCAGGACGCCCGCCCCCGGGAGGCGCAGCCATTGCCTGAGCACCGCCTTCGAAATCGGCCTGCGCCTGCCAGCATCAGCCCGGCATCGAGCGCGCGCGGCGAAGCCTGGTGCAACGCAAGTTCCGCGCGGCAAGCGTCGTGCGCATCGTGCAGCGTCTGCAGGCTGTGCGCTCGAGCAGCGCCGGCACGGTGGCCCAAGCCGCGCGGCCGCGGGTCGAGTCCCGCATGCGCTTGCGGTTTTCACGCGCCCGGCCGCAGCGGTATGCCAAGGCTCGCCAAGCGCCCCGCCCCGCCAAGGAGCCGCCAGCGCCAATGCTAGAATCGCCGCCGGTTCGGGGGGGGTAGCTCAGCTGGGAGAGCGCTGCGTTCGCAATGCAGAGGTCGGGAGTTCGATCCTCCTCCTCTCCACCACCGACACCAAAGCCGGGCCCTCATGAACATGACGGCCCGGCTTGTTTTTTTGCTCGCCGCGCGCGCGTCGAGCTCCGATCGGCGTGCTGTGCGCCAGATGATGCGCCGGCGGATCAGTGCAATTCCCGACCTTGGGCGGCAAGGCCCGCCGATAGCATGCCCGGCACCCGGCCTGCAATCCCGCAACGGCCGAAAGCGGGCCGAACATCCCCGCGCCGCCGCGTCCGCATCCGCCCCCGTTGCGCGCACCCGCATACCCGCACCCTGGAGAACCCACCCATGAAGTTGCTGCACAAGACCTTGGCCGCCGCCGCTGCCGCCGTGCTGGCCAGCGCCGCGCTGGCCGACGTGAATGTCGGCGTGTCGATCTCGCTCACCGGCCCGGCCTCGGGCCTGGGCATCCCGGAGAACAACGAGTTCAAGCTGTGGCCGGCGACGATCGCCGGCGAGAAGGTCAACCTGATCATCCTCGACGACGCCACCGACCCGGGCAAGGCCGTCGTCAACGCGCGCCGCTTCGTCACCGAGGACAAGGTCGACGTCATCCTCGGCGGCTCGGCCACGCCGACCACTGCCGCGATGGCGCCGATCGCCGCCGAGTCGAAGACGCCGCAGATCACGCTGGCGCCGGTGGGCGTGCCGCCCGAGCAAGAGCGCTGGGTGTTCCGGCTGCCGCAAAGCTTCGCGGTGATGGCGCACCCGCTGGTCGAGCACATGAAGAAGCAAGGCGTCAAGACCGTCGGCTTCTTCGGCTACACCGACGCCTACGGCGAGCTGTGGCTCAAGGACTTCGGCGCCCAGGCCGAGAAGGCCGGCATCAAGGTGATCATCAGCGAGCGCTTCGCGCGCAACGACACCAGCGCCACGCCGCAGGCGCTGAA
>CALBTN010000131.1 GCA_937967345.1 uncultured Rubrivivax sp.
TTTCTGCCTGTCTCGTGGGCTCGGAGATGTGTATAAGAGACAGGTACAGGGTGACGCTGCCCCGCAGGGCTCAACTGCAGCCGAACGGGTTGTCCCTGGCGCGGGCGCGGGCGAAGCTGCCCAGGCGCTCATGCGCTTGCCAGCCGATCCAGCGGTCGGTGGCCCATAGCCAGGTGGTCGGGTTGCCGCCGGCGACCAGGTCGGCGGCGACGTTGTCGCAGTCGGGCGCATCGGCGGTGCACACGGCCTGCATGACGTTGGTCAGGCCGTAGCCTGCGGCGTTGTTGACCGCGGCGCTGGTCATCGCGTCCAGCTCCACCAGCCCCCAGCGGGTGCCGTCGTTCGGGATGTTCAGGCGCAGCGAGTTGTTGAACGCGGTGCTGAACTGGCTCAGCACGCCGGGCGCGTTCGCGCTTGGATGCAGCAGCGCTTGCTGGCGCGCGTAGGGCGTCAGGTTCATCATCGGGATGGTCGAGACGATCGCGTTGGCGGCGTTGTTGTCGGTCATCGCGGCGATCGCGCGGCCCAGCCGCGCGGCCCGCGCGCTCAGTTCGTTGGTGACCGTGTTCGCGGTGGCCGGGGTCGGGTTGGCGAGGTAGACGTTCTCGTACAGGTCGATCACGTCGTTGGCGCCGAGCAGCACCGACACCAGGTCGTGGCAGCCGAAACGGCCGTGCGCCGCGCCGGCCGCGGCCAGTTGCGTGGCGATGTCGTCGGCCTTGGCGCCGGGCTCGGCGTAGTTGAAGGCGGTGACGGCCACGTTGTTCGGGTTGCACTCGGCAAAGATGAAGCCCCAGGTGCCGCCCAGCAGCTGGGTCCACAACAACGACGGCTGGGCCGCGGTGTTGGCCGCGCAGTCGGGGCTGACGCCGTCGGCGCCGACGCCGTTGACGGTGTACTTGCGCCCCAGCGGCGCTTGCTTGGTCAGCACGCTCATCTCGTCGCCGAAGACGAAATAGCGATGCGGCTCGAACGGCGTGACCTGCTCGGTACCGCCGCCGCAGGCGGCCAGCAGTGCCGGCACGGCCAGGCCGGCGATGGCGCGCCGCGCCCGTTTGCCCCAATTCGACATCGTCACTCCTGATGGTCCTCGTGTGCTCGTGCGGTGCGGCCTCATGTGGCCGCGGCGCGTTGCAGCCGGTCGCGCACGCCTTCCCAGTCTGCCGCGTCGGGCGGCTGTTCGACCCAGATCAGCTTGGCGCCTTGGTTGTCGAATTCGCGCAGCGCGGCGAACAACTCGTGCGCCGCGGCGGCCGGGTCGTCGGGCATCAGCCGGTGCTGCACGCCCCGCCCCGGGCGCAGCCGGGCGCGTGAATATACCGCCAGCTTCAGCCGGGACGCCTGCGGCCCCAGAAGCTCCAGCGCGTCGCGCAGTTGCGGCGCGCTCATCAAGCGCAGGCTGGCCACCGGCGCGTAGTGCGAGTGCAGGCTGCCGCTGCTGCGCGGCGAAGCGGCGTCGCGCTCGCGCAGCGGCGCGCCCAGCACCGCCTCGATGCGCGCGCGCGGCAGCAGCCCCGGGCGCAGCAGCGCCGGTTGCGCGCCGGTGCAATCGACGATGGCCGACTCGATGCCGCCCGGGCATTCGCCGCCGTCCAGCACCTTCAGCGCCGCGCCGAACTCGTGCAGCACGTGCGCCGCGCGGGTGGCGCTGACGCGGCCGAAGCGGTTGGCGCTGGGCGCGGCGACGCCGGGCACGCCCAGGCGCAGGGCTTCGCGCAGCAGCGCCTGCGCCAGCGGGTGCGCCGGCACGCGCAGGCCGATGGTCGGCGCGCCGCCCGCCGCAGCCTGCGCCATGCCCGGCGCGCGCCGCACGATCAGCGTCAACGGCCCGGGCCAGAAGGCGTCGGCCAACGCGCGCGCGCTGGCTGGCCAGTCGGCGGCGAAGCGCTGCGCCTGCGCGGCATCGGCCGCGTGCACGATCAGCGGGTGCGACGCCGGCCGGCCCTTGGCGGCATAGATGCGCTGCACCGCGGCATCGTCGTCGGCGCGTGCACCCAGGCCGTAGACCGTCTCGGTGGGGAAGGCGAGCAGTTCGCCGGTGGCCAGCGCGGCGGCGGCCTCGGCCAGCGAGCGCGCATCGGTACCGGGCAGCAACGGCATCGCGCGTGGCCGTCAGAACGGCGGCAAGCCCAGCAGCGCCGCCGCTTGCAGCGCGACGCTGCGCGCGCGCGCCGTGTCGGCCGCGGTGATCGTCAGGTGCCCCATCTTGCGGCCGCGCCGCGGCTCGGCCTTACCGTACAGGTGCAAGTGCGCACCGGGCAGCGCGAGCACGCGCGGCCAGGGCGGCGTGACCGGCGCCTCGCCGTCGAACCACAGCTCGCCGAGCAGGTTGAGCATCACGGCGGCCGAATGCTGGCGCGGCGCAACCAGCGGCAGGCCGGCCATGCAGCGCACCTGCAGCTCGAACTGCGAGACATCGCAGCTGTCGATGCTGTGGTGGCCCGAGTTGTGCGGCCGCGGCGCCATCTCGTTGGCCACCAGCGAACCGTCGGCGAGCTGGAAGAACTCCACGCACAGCACGCCCACGTAGTCCATCGCCGCGGCCAGCTGCTGCGCCCACTGCACTGCCTGCCCCGCCCGTGCAGCGGTCTCGGCGGCAACTTCGGGCGCCGGCACTTCGGTCACGGCCAGGATGCCGTCGCGATGCAGGTTGTGCTGCAGCGGCAGGTGCACGCAGCCGCCATCGGCGCCGCGCGCGACGATGACGCTGAGCTCGCGCTGCAGCGCCAGGCGCTGTTCCAGCACGCAGGGCACGCCGCGCAGCGCTTGCCACGCTTCGCCCAGCTCAGCGCGCGTGGCCACCGCGATCTGGCCCTTGCCGTCGTAGCCGAGCTGCGCGGTCTTCAGGATCGCCGGGAACAGCGCATCGTCCACTGCCTGCAGCGACGCCTCGTCGTGCACCGGTGCGTGCGGCGCGCAGGGCACGCCGCAGCGCTGGAACTGCGCCTTCTCCGCCAGCCGCTGCTGGCAGATGGCTACGGCCGGCGCCGCCGGTGCCACCGGCAGCCGCAAAGCCAGCTGCGCCAGCGAGCGCGCCGGCACGTTCTCGAATTCGGTGGTCACCGCCACGCACTGCGCCGCCAGTTGCGCCAGCGCCGCGGCATCGTCGTAAGCGGCGCGCAGGTGCAGATGCGACACCCGCCCGGCCGGGCTGGCGGCGTCGGGGTCCAGCACTGCCGTGCGGTAGCCCAGCGCCTGCGCCGCGTGCACGAACATGCGCGCCAGCTGGCCGCCGCCCAGCACGCCGAGCATCGCCGGTGCGCCATCGGGGCCGGCCGCACCGGGCAGCCGCTGCACGCTCGCGCTGGTCATCCGTTGCCGAGCTGGGCGCTCATCGCGCGCGCCGCTTCAGTCTGGCGCGCGCGCCAGGCCAGCAGCCGCTCGCGCAGCGCGGCATCGGTGGTGGCCAGCAGCGCCACCGCGAACAGCGCCGCGTTGGCCGCGCCGGCGGCGCCGATGGCGAAGGTGGCCACCGGGATGCCCTTGGGCATCTGCACGATCGAATGCAATGAATCGACGCCCTGCAGGTGGCGGCTGGCCACCGGCACGCCCAGCACCGGCACCACGGTCTTGGCCGCCAGCATGCCGGGCAGGTGCGCGGCGCCGCCGGCACCGGCGATGATCGCGCGCAGCCCGCGCCCGGCTGCGGCCTCGGCATAGGCGAACATATCGTCGGGCATGCGGTGCGCGCTGACCACGCGCGCCTCGTGCGGCACGCCGAATTCGGCAAGGATCTGCGTCGCGTGCTGCAGCGTGTCCCAGTCGCTGGACGAGCCCATCAGCACGCCGACCAGGGGGGCAGTGCTCGTCAAGGGCAGCTCCGGGTGTCGGGAAAGCGCGATTGTAGGAGTGCCCATGTTGTCGCCCAGGCTGCCCGAGGGCGGCGCTTTGTGGTCGCGCCGCGTCGGACCGCGGTCAACCGATAGCCTGCGCCAGCAAGCCGGCCCGCTGCCGGAATTCGAGCGGCGACAGGCCGCTGGCCTTGCGAAAGGCGCGCGCGAAGCCTGCGGGCGCCGCGTAGCCGAGTTCGGTGGCGATGGCCGTGATCGAGGCGCCGGTCCCGCGCAGCAACTCGGCAGCACGCCGGGCGCGCACCGAGTTCACCAGATCGCGAAACAAGATGCCTTCGCGCTTCAGGTCGCGCTGCAGGCTGCGCACGCTGGTGTCCAGCGCGCGCGCGGTGCCGTCGATCGCCACTTCGCCGGCCAGCACCTGGGCCCAGACCTGGGCGATGACCGCATCGCGGAAGCGCTCGAAGCGTTCGGGCCCGAGCCGACCGCGCGCCACGTCGTCGATCGTCAGAAGCCGCGGCGCGGCCCGCGGCGGCGCCGGCCGGTCGAGCCCGCCGGCATCGAAGTCGATGGTCACCGCCTGCGCGTCGAACACGACCGGGCAGCCGAAGGTGTCTTCGAACACGGTGGCGGTCCGCGGCTGCGGCAGGTCCAACTCGATCCGCCGCGGCGTCCAGCCCGGCGGCAGGTAGGGCCGCAGCAAGCTCAGCATCACGCCGGCGGTGCCGGTGGCGACATGGGTGTAGCCGGGCTGGCCGCGCGTGGCGTTGAAGTAGCTCAGGCGCGCCACCTCGCCGGCCACGTTCAACTCCATGCGATCGCCACGGCAGTGGCACGGCAGCGTGCCGATCGCGCGGGCGATGGCGCTGCGCGGGCTCGCGGCCGCCAGCAGGTATTCGCCCCACAGGCCAAAACTGGCGAGCGAGGCCTCGGGCGCGAACAGCACACCGAAGTGGGGCGCGCCCGCGCGGCGCTCGACCTCGGCCAGGAAACGGGTCATCGTGTGCTGGGTAATGAAGCACTCCCGCTGCTCGATCAGTTCGATGTCCAGCCCCGCTGCGCGGTTGGCGTGCCGCAGCACCGCCGGCCCGAACAGCTGCCGGACCAGCGCGGGCACGCCGGCCATGGCGGTGACCGAGATCATCGGCGGCGCCTGGCCCGCCGTGGGCCCGAGGTTGCGCAGCGCTGGCGCGAAATGAGTGGCTGGCGGATTCATCGCTTTCTAAACTGCGAGGATTTGAGCGGCGCTGCGCCATTTTTGTTCAAGGCCATCGCGCGGGCTGCGCCCGCCCCAGCGCCCGCCATGGAAGGAAGACCGATGCCGGACACGATGAGATTCCCCGCCACCCCTGCCACCCCGGCCTTTGCCCAGCGCGCCGCCGCGGCGCTGGTGCTCGGGGCCAGCGTCGCACTGCTCACCACGGCCCCAGTGGCGGCGCAGCCGGTGCCGCCGTCGATCACCACGCCCGACAGCGTGCCTTCGCGCATCGGCACGCTCGAGTTCAAGGACGGCATGCCCAGCGCGGCCACCGCCGCCAAGGTCTACGACCAGATCGACTTCACGCACGCCTACGAGACCTTCGTCAACACGATGCAGGGCGTGAACTTCGAGGCGATCCGCCAAGGCTTCCTCGCCGCCGGCGTCAAGGACAACGAGATCCTCGTCTTCTCGCACCTGATGGACGACAAGTCGCTGTTCCTCACCGCGAACGCCGACACCGTCTACTTCGTCGGCACGCTCGATCTGAGCAAGGGGCCGATGGTGCTCGAGACGCCACCGAAGGCGCTCGGCACGCTGGACGACGCCTGGTGGCGCTGGGTCATCGACTTCGGCGTTCCGGGGCCGGACCGCGGCGCAGGCGGCAAGTACCTGATTGTGCCGCCCGGCTACGACGGCCCGTTGCCCGAGGGCGGCTTCTACGTCGCGCATGCGCGAACCAACAAGGTGCTGATCCTCGGCCGCATGTTCCTCGAGAACAACGACCCGAAGCCGGCGGTCGACGCGATCCGCAAGTTCACGAAGATCTATCCCTACAACCCCGGCGGCGAGGGGACGAGCATCGCGCAGTTCCTGGACGGCAAGGCGAAGCTGTCGCGCATCGAGCCGCCGC
>CALBTN010000132.1 GCA_937967345.1 uncultured Rubrivivax sp.
GGCGCCTGCGAGCCGAAGATTTCGATCATGCCGACGACGGTGCCGAACAGGCCCAGTAGCGGCGCCGCGGCGGCGATCGTGCCCAGCGTGTTCAGGTAGCGCTCGAGGCGGTGCAGCGCCACCCGCCCGGCGCTTTCGAAGGACTGGCGCAGCGCTTGCTCGCTGAGGCGCGGCTCGGCGATCACGCTGCGCAGACCGCTGGCGAACACGCCGCCCAGCAGCGAGCTGGCCGCCAGCTTGTTCACCACCTCGTTGCCGGGCAGGCTGCTGCGCGTGAGGGCCAGGACCTCGTCGAGCAAGGTGGCGGGTGCGATGCGGCTCGAGCGCAGGCTGACCAGCCGCTCGAGGATGATGGCCAGCGCCGCGATCGAGCACAGGATCAGCGGCCAGATCGGCCAACCAGCGGCTTGTATGATCGAAAGCAAATCGTCCCCTGCGATGGGTGGTCCCGCGTATCGCGCGCGATTATGGCCTTCGACCATCGAGCGGCCGCACGATGTCGTGTCGCCACAGGCAGCAGTTGGCGCGACAGCCCACCGTTGCGGTGGACAACAATGTGCACAACCCGGCTGGATCGCGCGCAAAGCCGCATGAATGCTTGCGGCGGTTTCCGTTGCCTGAATTTTGATCAGCGGATTTGCATTCGAATTCAACCACTTGCACATGATTACCTGGGCCGCGGACGTGGTACCGATGGTTTGCGCCAAGCCTGGTGCGGCGGTGGACATCCCGAGCCGCGCCAGGCTTGGGCCAGCGCGTGATTGAGCCGCTCGGGCCGCGCCCGGCCTGGGACGTGGGCGCATTGCTGCTGGCCGCGGCCGACGCGTTGCAGGCTCGCTTCGGGCCGTGCCGCGTGCGCGGCGAGCTGTCGGGGCTGACGCGGGCGGCCAGCGGCCACTGCTACTTCGTGCTCAAGGACGTCGGCGGTGGTGCCGCCGCAGCTGGCGCGGTGCTGCGCTGCGCGATGTTCCGCCGGGCTGCAGCGCTGGTCGACTTCGCAGCGCGCGATGGCGTGCAGGTCGAGCTGGTGGGACGGCTGTCGGTGTACGAGCCGCGCGGCGAGCTGCAGCTGGTGGTGGAGTCGATGCAGCGGCTGGGCGCCGGCGCGCTGTACGAGCAGTTCCTTCAGCTCAAGGCCCGGCTCGAAGCGGCCGGGTTGTTCGACCGCGCGCGCAAACGCGCGCTCGCGCCATGGCCGGCGGCGCTGGGGGTCGTGACCTCGACCGCGGCGGCGGCGCTGCGCGACGTGCTGACCACCTTGGCGCGGCGCGCGCCGCAGGTGCGCGTCATCATCTACCCGAGCGCGGTGCAAGGCGCTGGCGCGCCGGCCGCGCTGGTGGCTGCGCTGCGCCTGGCGGCCGCGCGCAACGAGGTCGACACGCTGCTGCTGGTGCGCGGTGGCGGCTCGCTCGAGGACCTGTGGTGCTTCAACGACGAAGCGGTGGTGCGGGCCATCGCCGCCTCACCGATTCCGATCGTGTGCGGCGTGGGTCACGACACCGACGTGACCCTGGCCGACCTGGCGGCCGATCTGCGTGCCGCCACGCCCACCGCCGCGGCCGAGCTGGCGGCGCCGGTGCGCGCCGATGCGCTGGCGCAGCTGCAGACGCTGGCCGACCGGCTGCGGCGGCGCCTGCGGCATGGCTGCGACACGCAGCAGCAGCGGCTGGACGCGCTGGCGCTGCGGCTGGGCCGGCCCGACCAGGCGGTGGCCGGCCAACGGCAGTGGCTGACGGCGCTCGAGCGGCGCGCACTGGTGGCGCTGCGCCTGGCGCTGACCGCCGCCGGGCGCGAGCCGGCGCTGCTCGGCCAGCGGCTGCAGCGCGCGCTGCATTCCCGCGTCGAGCACCAAGGGCAGCGGCTGCAGGCTGCGGCCGCCCGGCTCGCGGCGCTGGACCCGCAGCGCGTGCTGGCGCGCGGCTACGTCTGGCTCAGCGATGCGCACGGCCGGGCGCTGCCTTCGGCGCGTGCCGTGCATGCCGGCGACCGGGTCGATGCGGTCTGGGCCGACGGCACGGCGCGGCTCGAGGTGCTGCAGGTGCAGCCGCACGAAGCCCCGCCGCCGCGCTTGCCATAGGGGGCGTGCCTACAATCGCCGGCCGACTGTTTGCCTGGTCGCGGATTCGCTCATTCGCCCGTTTGCCCACTCGCCCAGAAAGGACGCCCCCGATGGAACACACGCTGCCCGCACTGCCGTTCGCGCTGGACGCGCTGGCCCCGCACATGAGCCGCGAGACCCTCGAGTACCACCACGGCAAGCACCACAACGCCTATGTGGTGAACCTGAACAACCTGCAAAAGGGCACCGAGTTCGACAGCATGGCGCTGGAGGACATCGTCAAGAAGTCCAGCGGCGGGATCTACAACAACGCCGCCCAGGTGTGGAACCACACCTTTTTCTGGAACTGCCTGAAGCCGGCCGGCGGCGGCGAGCCCGGCGGCGCGCTGGCCAAGGCGATCGACGCGAAGTGGGGCTCGTACGCCGCATTCAAGGACGCTTTCACCAAGTCGGCGGTGGGCAACTTCGGCTCGGGCTGGACCTGGCTGGTGAAGAAGTCCGACGGCACGCTGGACATCGTCAACATGGGCGCGGCCGGCACCCCGCTGACCACCGGCGACACGGCGGTGCTGACGATCGACGTGTGGGAGCACGCGTACTACATCGACTATCGCAACCTGCGCCCGAAGTTCGTCGAGACCTTCCTGAACTCGCTGGTGAACTGGGAGTTTGCGCAGCGCAACTTCGGCTGAAGGCCGCCCGCCGCCGCGCTGGCAGGTTGCGGGGCGGCCGGCACGCTCAGGGTGCGAACGGCGCACCCTTGAGCTTGAAGCCGGGCTGGATCGCGCGTTTGGCGAACCAGCCCTGGTTCATCTCCAGCGCGTAGCGCACCGGCTCGCGCGCGCAGTGCGATTGTTCGGATTGCGGCTGCATGTCGGCGATATTGACGATGCGCCCGTCATCGGCGATGAACGCGATGCTCAGCGGCAGCAAGGTGTTCTTCATCCAGAAGCAGCGCAGCGCGGGTTGGTCGAAGACGAACAGCATGCCCTCGTGCGCGGCCATCTCTTTTCGGAACATCAACCCGGTCTGGGTTTGCGCCGCGCTGCGAGCGACCTCGGCCTGGATGTTGTGCATGCCCGCGTGCAGCGTGATGCGCTCGAGCCGCGCTTGGGCCGCGTCCTGTGCGGCGGCAGCGATCACCGCCAGGCCGAGCGCCAGCGCGGGCAGTGAGCGGGCGGCGCGGTGCATCGGCTTCATGGTCTAGGGCCCGGGTTCAGCAGCGTGGAACGCGCATTGTCGACCACCGGCACGCCCGCGGACGCGGCTGCCGCGACACCGACCGCGGCGCTGGCCGTGCTCGACGATCCGCTGGAGCAGCAGCGCTTCACCCGCTGGAGCGAGCGCGGCGGACAGCGCATTGCCGAGTCGACGCTGCAGCTTTCGGGCATGTACTGCGCGGCCTGCGCCGGCATCATCGAGCAGGCGCTGCATGGCGTCGACGGCGTGCTGCAGGCCACGGTCAGCGCGGCCGGCCAGCGCGCGGCGGTGCATTGGGACCCGCAGCGCACCCGGCCGTCGCAGCTGGTGGCTGCGGTGCGCCGCGCCGGCTACGACGCGGCCCCCGACGCCGCCGCGCCGGCGCGGGAGCTGCGCCGCGCCGAGGCGCGCAATGCGCTGTGGCGGCTGTTCGTCGCCGCCTTTTGCATGATGCAGGTGATGATGCTGGCCACGCCGTCTTACGTGGCCGGCCCTGGCGAGTTGGCCAGCGACTTGGCGCAACTGCTGAACTGGGGCAGTTGGGTGCTGAGCCTGCCGGTGCTGCTGTTCTCGGCCGGGCCGTTCTTCGCCGGCATGTGGCAAAGCCTGCGCGCGCGGCGCATCGGCATGGACGTGCCGGTGGCCATCGGCATCGCGGTCACCTTCGTGGCCAGCACCGGTGCGACCTTCGACCCGGGCGGCGTGTTCGGCCACGAGGTCTACTTCGACTCGATGACGATGTTCGTCACCTTCTTGCTGGGTGCGCGCTACATGGAGCTGCTGGCGCGCCAGCGCGCGGCCCAGGCGCTCGAAGGCGCGCTGGACAGTCTGCCCCAGCTGGCCAGCCGTGTGCTGGCTGACGGGCACAGCGAGCAGGTCAGCGCACGGCGCTTGGTGCCCGGCGATGCTGTGCGGGTGCCGCTCGGCCAGGCCATACCTGCCGACGGCCGCCTGCTCGAGGGCGTGGCCCAGGTCGATGAAGCGCTGCTCACCGGCGAATCCACGCCGGTGGTCAAGCGCGCCGGCGATACGTTGGCGGCCGGCAGCCTGAACTGCGGTGCGCCGCTGCTGATGCGCGTCGAGCGCGTCGGCGCCGACACCCAGCACGAGGCCATCGTCGCGCTGATGCGCAGCGCGATGAGCCAGCGCCCGACGCTGGCGCGCATCGCCGATCGCATGGCCGCGCCGTTCCTGTGGCTGGTGCTGGGCCTGGCCGGCGCGGCCGCGGCGGTGTGGAGCGTGGTCGACCCGACGCGTGCGGTGTGGGTGGCGGTGGCGGTGCTGATCGTGACCTGCCCGTGTGCGCTGGCCCTGGCGGTTCCGGCCACGCTGGTGGCCGCAGCCGGCGGGCTGGCGCGACGCGGCGTGCTGGTGCGGCGGCTGGACGTGCTCGAGACGATGGCGCGGCTGGACCGGCTGTTCATCGACAAGACCGGCACGCTGACGACGCAGGCGCTGCAACTGCAGCAACTGCGCGTGCACCGTGCGAACCGCGCGATCGCCGACAACGCGAGCGCTCTCGCGATGGCCGCGTCGCTGGCCGCGTGGTCGCGCCACCCGCTGTCCGACGCGCTGGCCGCCGCCGCGGCCTCGCCGCCGCCGTGGCGCTGGAGCAGCCTGGACGAGACGCCGGGCCAGGGCTTGAGCGGAATCGATCCGCAGGGCATGGCGTGGCGGCTGGGTGCGCGCGACTGGGCTTGTGCGCTCAGCGCGCAAACGACCACCGCGCAAACGACTACCGCGCATACGATCGCTGCGCCCCAGGCCGCGGCGGCCACTGCGATGCCGCATACCGCGGCCCAGGTCTGGCTGTGCGCGGCCGATGGCGGCTGCGCCAGCTTCGGCTTCGACGAGACTGTGCGCGACGGCGCCGCCGAAGCGATCGCCGGACTGCGTGCGCAGGGCTACAAGCTGAGCCTGCTGTCCGGGGACAGCGCGGCGCGCGCGCGACACCTGGCGGCGCAGCTCGGCATTGACGAGGCCATCGGCGAGGCGACGCCGCAGCGCAAGCTCGAGCAGCTCGCCGCCGCGCAGCAACGCGGCGAACGCGTGGCGATGATCGGCGACGGCGTCAACGATGCGCCGGTGCTGGCGCGTGCCGACGCGTCGCTGGCCATGGGGCAGGGCGCGCTGGTGGCGCGCGCTCAGGCCGATGCGGTGCTGGCCGGCAACCGGCCGATGGACGTGGTGCACACGCTGCGCAGCGCGCGGCGTGCGATGCGCATCGTGCGTCAGAATCTTGCATGGGCGTTGGTCTATAACGCGGCCAGTGTTCCGCTGGCGGTGTTGGGCTACCTGCCGCCATGGGCCGCAGGTCTGGGCATGGCCGGCAGTTCCACCGTGGTGGTGCTGAACGCGCTGCGTGCCGCACGCTGAGTTCAAGCCATGGAGATTCTTTACTTGCTGATTCCGCTGTCGACCGCCCTGGTGCTGCTGATCCTCGGCGTATTCGCCTGGGCGCTGCACCATGGTCAGTTCGACGACCTCGAGCGCGAAGGCGAACGTATCCTTCAAGATGGATCAGCGCCGCCGCCGGGCAGCAAGGTTCCGCGCGCGGTTGACCGTGATCAAATTCATGTTTCGGGCGGTGCGGACTATCCGCCACAATCCCAAAGATAGGTGCAGGAGCGAGTCATGGCAGTGAGTTCAAGATCCGCGGGTCCGGTGTACACCGACGAGTCGGTACGCTGGTTCGCGCTGGCCACGGTCCTGTGGGGCGTGGTGGGCATGCTGGTGGGCGTGTTCATTGCCGCGCAGCTGGCCTGGCCGCAGTTGAACCTGGGCATCCCGTGGTTGAGCTACGGCCGGTTGCGCCCGCTGCACACCAATGCGGTGATCTTTGCCTTCGGCGGCTGCGGCTTGTTCGCCACCAGCCTGCACGTGGTGCAGCGCACCTGCCAGACGCCGCTGTTCCTGCCCTGGCTGGCCAAGCTGGTGTTCTGGGGCTGGCAGCTGGTGATCGTGCTGGCGGCGATCACGCTGCCTATGGGGTTGACGCAAAGCCGCGAGTACGCCGAGCTGATCTGGCCGATCGACGTGCTGATCGCGGTGGTGTGGGTGGCTTACGCGGTGGTGTTCTTCGGCACCATCGGCATCCGCAAGGTGCGCCACATCTACGTGGCCAACTGGTTCTTCGGAGCCTACATCCTGGCGATCGCGCTGCTGCACATCTTCAACAACATCCAGATCCCGACCAGCCTGACGCACTCGTACTCGGTCTATGCCGGCGTGCAGGACGCGATGGTGCAGTGGTGGTACGGCCACAACGCGGTGGGCTTCTTCCTCACCGCCGGCTTCCTCGGGATGATGTACTACTACATCCCGCGGCAGGCCGAACGCCCGGTCTACAGCTACCGGCTGTCGATCGTGCACTTCTGGGCGCTGATCTTCACCTACATGT
>CALBTN010000133.1 GCA_937967345.1 uncultured Rubrivivax sp.
GCTTCGATGCCGACGCTTGGGCGCTGCGGCTGGCGCGCTGAGCGGGCCGCGCCGGTCCGGCACCCCGGCGAACAGCCGCCGGCCGCCGCTCGGCAGGTTGTTCAGCCGCTGAGCTTGAAGCTGTCGCGCGCCACCACCTGGCCGTTGATGCGCAGGTCGACCTCGTGGTGGCCGGGGTGATAGCGGCGGGTGGTGACCGCGCGCATCGAATGGTTCTTCGCCAGCTGCAGCGCCGCACCCGGGTCCAGCGTCAGCGACCAGCCCTTGAACACCTTGGGCGACGCGCTGCCGTTGGCCTTGACGTGATGCACCGCGTAGTCGATCTGCAGCGGCTGCGCGCGCTGTGCCGCCGAGTGCAGCTCGACTCGAAGCTGCAGCGCATCGCCGATGCGAAGCGCCTTGGGAGTGACGTGCAGCACCGCCCGGCCGCACAGCCCGGCGCCCAGACCCCACAGCTGCAGCGCCGGCGCATGTCCTTGCTTGACCAGCGTGCGGCTGGCGTGTGCGAGCAGCCGCCGCCGTTCGGCCGAGGCGCCGGGCAGGTATTCGGCCAACCATTGCACGACGATCGCCGGGTGGTCCTTGGCGATGTCGTTCAGATGGTTGGCGACGCTGCGGCGCACGTAGGCGCTGGGGTCGTCCTGCAGCGCGCGCAGCAGCGGCAGCGTGGGCGAGGGGTCGGCGATCAGGCATTTCAGCTGCAGCCCCCATGGCAGCCGCGGCCGGCTGCCCTCGCTGACCAGCCGGCGCACGTGCGCGCTGGGGTCGCTGCACCAGCGCTGCAGCGTGGCGAAGGTCAGATCCGGCTGCGCGACGATGAACGGCCGCAGCGCCCACTCGGCGGTGAAGCGCTGCGTCAGCGCGTGCAGCGTGCGCAGTGCGCGCTCGGGGCGGGTCAGGCCGCGGCGCGCGACGAACTCGCACAGCGGCCACACCGTCCAGCCGGCCAGCCCGGCGCCGCTGCTGCGCTGCAGGCCCAGGTCGCCGCTGTCGTGCGCTGGAGCCAGGCTGGCCTCGATGATGTCGGCGGCGCGGGCGAAGTCGGCCGGCAGCGTTGTCTGCAGCGCGGCGGCGATCTGCAACGTGCGCGCTTTCAGCTCCAGCGTTTCCAGCCCGTGCAGCGCGGCGGCTTCGAAGCGCACGACGTCGAAGCCTGGCCAGGCGCGCCGCAGATGGCGCGCGATGTCGCGCACGCCTGCCGCATCGATCAGGTTCTTGAACGGTTCGGCCACGCCAACGCCTGCGTGCGCGGTGCCGCTGGCGCAGGGCTCAGGCGCGCTGCGCTGGCGCTGCCGTGCGCTGCAGTTCGGCGGCCATCTGCTCGTGCACCTTGTTCACCGCCTTCAGCGGCCGCACCATCACCTTGAACTGGTCGATCAGGCCGTCGGCGTTCCAGTGAATCAGGTCCACGCCATTGACGCCGATGCCATCGAGCTCGCATTCGAACTCGAGCACCGCCGAGTCAGGCCCGAACCACTGGCTCGCGTAGCGAAAACTCGCGTTGTTCAGCACCCGCATCGCCGCTTGCAGGTAGGCCAGCGTGATCGCGCGCCCGCGCTGCGGCGTGTGCACCACCGGCGAGACGAAGACCACGTCGTCGGCCAGCAGCCGCTGCAGCGCGGCCAGGTCGCGGCGCTGAACGATCCGGTGCCATTGTTCGACGGGGTGGGGTATCACGTCGGGAATCACGTCGGGGTGCTTCGCGGCCGGGGCCGGTGATGCTTCATCGTAGCATCCGGCCCTTGGCCAAGCCGCCCGCCGCAACCCCCGACGCGATCGACAGCGCGGCGATCGTCGCGCGCTTGAATGCGCATCCGCCGGCCGTGATCCGCACGCTCGAGGGCCGCGTGGTCGCGTATGCGTTGGAGCGCCAGCAGCTGCGCATGGCCTTTCGCATCGGGCCGCAGTTCTGCCATTCGGTGGACATCGTGCAGGGCGGCTTCGTCGCCGCGATGCTCGATGCGGCGATGGCGCATGTGCTGCTGGCCAGCGTGCCTGGGCGCGTGCGCATCGCGTCGATCGACCTGCAGGTCAGCTACCTGCGAGCGGCGCGCGCCGGGCAGTTCACCGCGGTGGCCTCGATCGTCAAGGCCGGCGGCACGGTGGCCTTCGTCCGCGCCGAGTTGTTTGCGCCCGGCGATGAACTCGTCGCCACCGCGACCTGCGCGGCCCACCTGCGGCGCGAGCCCGGCAGCGCCGCGTCGGGCGGCTGACGGGCCGCGCCGTGCGCCGGTGGCGGCCGCTGCCAAGCCGGCACGGCCGCCCCGGCAGCAGTGGCGCGTCAGCGTGACTTCAACGGGCAGGTGTTGATGCCCAGCAGCGTGTACGCCGGGCACCAGCCCATCGCGCCGGTGGCGACCGGCACCAGGCCGATCCAGCCCCACACGCCGATCGTGCCGGTCAGCGTCAGCGCGATCAGCACCAGACCGACCAGCACGCGCAGCACGCGATCGATGTTTCCTTGATTCGTTTTCATGGCTTTGGCTCCTTGCGCCGCGTCACCGGTGCGCGGCATGGGGCCAGTGTGGCCGCGGCCTGCGCGCGGGTCTGTGACCTGGGTCACCCAGCCTGGGCGGGTGGCGGCACGTCGCCGGCGGCCAGCGCGCGCAACGCCGCGGCATCGCGCAGATCGATGCGCTCGCGGCCCAGCTGCACCCAGCCGGCGCGCTCGAAGCGCTTGAGCAGCCGGGTGACGATCTCGCGCACCGTGCCCAGCTCGTCGGCCAGCGCCTGGTGCGTGGTCTGCAGCGTCTGACCATGACCGAGCAGCGTGGCAGCCAGCCGCTGGTCCAGCCGCTGGAAGGCCACCGCTTCGGCCAGGCTCATCAGGTCGGCCAGGCGGTCGGCAAACACGCCGAAGACAAAGCGGCGGAACGGCGCATGCACCACCCAGTGCTCGAAGCCGGCCGGCGACAGCATCAACAGCCGGGTGGGCGCCAGCGCCACGCCGTGGGCGGCCAGCGGCGACTGGCCGAACAGCCCGCAGGCCGACACCACGCACAGCTCGCCGCGGCCGACGCGGTACAGCTCGAGCGAGCGGCCCTGCGCTGACCCGCGCGCGACACGCACTTCGCCGTCCAGCACCAGCGGAAACCCCAGGCACGGCGCGTGCTCCTCGAACATCAGCGTGCCGGCCGGCACGCTGATCTCCTGAAGTGCCTGGGCACCGGCGGCGTCGCGCAAGGCTGCCGGCATGTCGGCCAACGACGGGTAGGCGTCGACCAGCCCGTCCGGCCAGGCGGGTGCCTCCATCAGGCCACGCGCCGCGCCTGCGGCGCAGCCACGATGCGGGCGCCGCGGGCCAGCGCGGGAATGGCGGTGAACACGGACATGCGGTCGGGGTGTCGGTGCGCAGGGCGCGGTGGCTGGCAGTCTACCGACGCGGCGGCCTGCGTTGAGCGGCGCCGCTATAGTCCGCGGCCCTATGGGCATGCAACAGCGCCAGGGCGGCCTGGTCTACTCCACCGACGGCGGGCGCATGTGCCCGGGCTGCCGGCGCCCGCTGGCGCAGTGCGCGTGCCAGGCGGCACGGCCGGTGGCCGGCGACGGCATCGTCCGCGTGTCGCGGCAGAGCAAGGGGCGCGGCGGCAAGACGGTGACGCTGGTGGCCGGCGTGCCGCTTGCGGCCGACGCGCTGGCGGCGCTGGGCAAGCAACTGCGCAGCGCCTGCGGCGCGGGCGGCACCGTCAAGGACGGCGTGATCGAGGTGCAGGGCGAACACGTCGAGCGCGTGATCGCGCTGCTGCAAGCGCTGGGCTACACCGTCAAGCGCAGCGGCGGCTGATCGGGGCCCATCGGCCGGGCGAGCTGCGGACCGCTGCGAATTAAGTGCCGCTGCGAATCAAGTGCCGCTCGAGTACGGCGCAACGGCCGTTCGGCACGATCGATCGGCCGGATTCGGCCCCGGGGGAGCCGTCAGAGTCTGCGAAGTATTCCGGCGCGTCCGAGCGGGCGTCCGAAACGGTGTTGATCGAGGCGCAAAGCGCAGCCGTAGCTCGGGCTACGGCGAGCACTTGCAACGACGAGCGGCGCCGTTTGGGGCGATCGAGCGGGCGTGGCGGAATGCTGCACAGGCTCTCAGACCGGCACCTTGCGCAGCATCTCCAGCCCGACCTCGCCGGCGGCGATCTCGCGCAGCGCGGTCACGCCGGGCTTGTTGCGGGCTTCGACCTTGGGCGCGTGGCCCTGGCTGAGCATGCGCGCCCGATAGGTCGCGGCCAGCACCAGCTGGAAGCGGTTGGGGATCTTCGTCAGACAGTCTTCGACGGTGATGCGGGCCATGTGAATTCCGTGGATGGGGGCGATCCGGGCGTTCAGGCCAAACCGAGGGCGGCGAACACCTGTGGACGATGGCGGGCCTGGGCCGCGTACTTCAGACGCTGCGAGTGCACGATGGTCTTCAGGTCGAAGAGTGCGGTCTCGAACAGCGCGTTGATTATAACGTAGTCGAAGTTGCGGGCCTGCGCCACCTCGTCGCGGGCGTTGGCCATGCGCTGCTCGATCACTTCGGCGCGGTCCTCGCCGCGGCGCTGCAGCCGCTGCTGCAGTTCCTGCCAGCTGGGCGGCAGCACGAAGATCAGCACCGCTTCGGCAAAGCGCTGCCTGATCTGCAGTGCGCCTTGCCAGTCGATCTCGAGCACGATGTCCTGGCCGCTGCGCAGCCGCTCGTCGATCGCGAGTTGCGAGGTGCCGTACAAGTGGCCGTGCACCCGTGCCCACTCGACGAAGGCGCCGCGCGCGATCATCGCGTTGAACTCGCCGTCGTCGACGAAGTGGTATTCGCGCCCCGACTGCTCCTGCCCGCGCGGTGCGCGCGTGGTGTGCGACACCGACACCTCCAGATGCGAATCGACCTCGAGCAGCGACTTGACCAACGTCGACTTGCCGGTGCCGCTGGGGGCGGCGACCACGAACAGATTGCCGGGCGCTTGCATTGGGGCGAGGTGGCGGTCAAAGCGGGGCGGCAGTCTAGCAGCGCCGCAGCCCGCGCTTTGCCGGGTGCTCAGCTCGCGGCCGCGGCGGCATCGGCGTCGGGTGCGGCGGGCCCGGGCCC
>CALBTN010000134.1 GCA_937967345.1 uncultured Rubrivivax sp.
GGGTAGCGCTATAGCCCTTTGTCCCAACCGCCCTTCGGCGTCGCGCGCGAGCACGCCGCACACCTGGCCTTGCTCGCGCAGCAGCGCCGTGGCCGCGCAGTGGTTGACGGCCACCGCGCCGCGGTCGATCGCGGTGCGCGCCAGCAGCACCGCCAGCCGCGCATCGTCGAACTGGCCATCCCAGTAGCGGATGCCGCCGACCAGCCCGCTGCGCCGCACCGTGGGCAGCAGTTGCAGCGTGCGCTGCGCCGACAGCCACTCGGTGTCGCCCAGGCTGTGGCGCCCCGCCAGCACGTCGTAGGCCTTCAAGCCCGCGCCGTAGAACGGCAGGTCGCGCAGCCGATACGCCGGCACCACGAAGCCCAGGCGCTGCGCCAGCTGCGGTGCGTTGGCCAGCAGCGTGCTGCGCTCGCGCAACGCCTCGTGCACCAGGCCGATGTCGCCTTGCGCCAGGTAGCGCACGCCGCCGTGCACCAGCTTGGTGGCGCGCGACGACGTGCCCTTGGCGAAGTCTTCGGCCTCGACCAGCGCCACCGCCAGCCCGCGCGCGGCGGCGTCCAGCGCCACGCCCAGCCCGGTCGCACCACCGCCGATGACCGCCAGATCCCAGCGGCGCGCGGCGCGCAACTCGGCCAGCAGCCGCGAGCGCGCGAACGCCTCGGGGCTCACGGCGCGCGAACTTCGAGCTGCGCCCGCGCCTTCGGGGAAGCGCCGGCCGCCGCGTTGCGCCGCCCGTGGGTCGACGGCTCGGCCGAGCGCATCGCGTTGCCGATCGGGCTGACCGGCATGCTCAGCCGTCGGTGCGCGTGCCGGCGTGCAG
This sequence comes from uncultured Rubrivivax sp., assembly GCA_937967345.1. GTDB lineage: Bacteria > Pseudomonadota > Gammaproteobacteria > Burkholderiales > Burkholderiaceae_C > Rubrivivax. The sequence goes on from CALBTN010000134.1 coordinate 821, forward strand.
CGAATGCACGTGCTTGTCGCCGGACAGGCCGCGCAGCGCGTGCACCGTGGCCAGCGCGCCGCTCATCAGCAGCCCCAGGTCGGACGACACCGCCAGGTAGTCGTAGCCCAGGGCGCGGTACTGGGTGACGATGTCCGGCGTGGCGCCGACCGTGCCCACCGGCTTGTCCAGCGCCTTGCAGCGCAGCGCGGCGTCGGCCATCGCCTGCATCACCGCCGGGTGCGTGAACTGCCCCGTGTGGCCCATGTTGGCCGACAGGTCGGCCGGGCCGATGAAGATCGCGTCGACGCCGTCGACCGCCGCGATGGCTTCGATCTGCGTCAGCGCCTGCGGTGTTTCCAGCTGCACGATCACGCCGATGCCGGCGTCGGCCACCTTGGCGTAGTTGGCCGTGGTGCCGTACCTGGACGCCCGGCTCGCGCCCGACATGCCGCGCATGCCCGCGGGCGGGTAGCGGGTGGCGGCCACCGCGCGCGCCGCCTCGTCGGCGCTCTGCACGAACGGGAACAACAACGTCGTCGCGCCGGCATCGAGCAGCCGCTTGACCACCACCGCATCGTTCCACGGCAGCCGCACCACACCCAGCATCTTGGTGTTGCCCAGCGCCTGCAGCAGGTGCACCACGCCCATCAGGTCCAGCGGCGCGTGCTCCATGTCGACCACGCCCCAGTCGAAGCCGGCGTGGCCGACGGCCTCGGCGACGATCGGGCTGGCCGAGCTGATCCAGGTGCCGATCGGCGGCTTGCCGCCGGCGGTGAGCAGCATCTGCCTGAAGGGGTTCATAAGGCCTCCGTGCGAGCGGGGTTGCGTGCTGGGCGCAGTCTATGCCCAGGCCCGGCCTACAACTGCACCTTCATGTAGTGCGCGCCGGCAATCGGGTTGAAGTAGTACGGCGCGACCTCCTCGAAGCCCAGGCTCGCGTACAGCGCGCGCGCCGACGCCATGTCGTCCAGCGTGTCCAGCAGCATCGACGAATAGCCGGCGCTGGCCGCGCGGTCGATCAGCGCCTGCGCCATCACCCGCCCCAGGCCGAAGCCGCGAAACGCCGGGCGCACGAACAGCCGCTTCATCTCGCAGGCGTTGGCGTGGTCGACATCGGGCAGCGGGCGCATCGCGCCGCAGCCGGCCAGCGTGTCGTCGGCGAAGGCCAGCAGCAGCGCGCCGCCGGGCGGCGCGTACTCGCCGGGCAAGGCAGCCAGCTCGGCCTCGAAGTCCTGGAAGGCCAGGTCGATCTGCAGGCTGCGCGCGTACTCGCCAAAGAGTTCTCGTGCCATCTGCACCAGCTCGGGTGTGTCGGCCCGCACCAACCTGAACTCGACCGCGCTCAATGGTCGCCCTTCATGCCATGCGCTGCCGCTGGCCGCAGCCGGCACCGCAGCGCACCGCGCAAGGCGCTGCTCATGGCTTCAGCTTGATGAACCCACACACGATGCTCGACCATACCGCGAACCGGCTCGATCTCAACCGTGCCTTCGCCGGCCACCGCGGTGGCCTCGACGAGCGCAGTGCCGCGCGCGGTTGGCGGCGCAAGGGGCTCGTGGCCAGGCGCGCGCATCACGCCACGCGGCACACCTTCAGCATGTTGGTGCCGCCGGGGCGGCCCATCGGCTCGCCACAGGTGATCGCGTAGGTGTCGCCGGGCATCAGCACGCCGCGTTCGACCAGCAGCCGCTCGGCGTCGGCCAGCGCCTCGTCGCGGTCGGTGTGCGAGTCCATCAGCATCGGGCGCACGTTGCGGTACAGCGCCATGCGCCGCTCGGAGCGGGCCGACGAGGTCACGCCGAAGATCGGCACGTGGATGTCGTGCCGGCTCATCCATAGCGCCGTCGAGCCGCTTTCCGTCAGCGCGATGATCGCCTTGCAGCCCAGGTGGTAGGCGGTGAACAGCGCCCCCATCGCGATCGTCTGGTCGATGCGGCCGAAGCGCTTGTCAATGAAGTCGGCGTCCAGCCGCACGTCCTCGGCGCGCTCGGCCTCGAGCGCGATCAGGTGCATGTGCTCCACCGTCTCCACCGGGTACTGCCCGGCGGCGGTCTCGGCGCTGAGCATCACCGCGTCGGTGCCGTCGAGCACCGCGTTGGCCACGTCGCTGACCTCGGCGCGCGTGGGCA
>CALBTN010000135.1 GCA_937967345.1 uncultured Rubrivivax sp.
ACCGAGGCCAGCCCCAGACTGAAGATCACCAGCAGCAACGCGAGGCCGTGGTACGGCGTGCCCAGGCCCCAGAACAGCCACACCGCCACCGCCCAGCACGATGCCTGCAGCAGCACCAGCGCCTTCCAGCTGCGCCGCCAGCGGCGCAGCGTGGCGTCGCCGGCGTCGCGGTTGCGGCGAAAGCGCAGGTAGTGCGCCAGGCGCAGCAGCAGCAACACGGCCAGCACCGCGCTCCACGCCACGAGGGTGGCGCGCGGCGCCAGCGGGCCGTACATCGCCACCATCAGCCCCCAGCCGATCAGGTAGCCCACCAGCGAGGCCGGGGTCTGCACGAACAGCGCGCGCAGGTGGTCGAAGCGCCGCGCCGGATCGAAGCCGGCGATCGGCGCCGCCGCCACCGGCGCCGGGCTCGGCCCGCCCTGCGCCATCGCTGGCGCCGCGCTCATCGCGTGGCGGCGCCCGTTGGCGCGCGCGCGCCGTAGGCTGCCTGCTGCTGCATCTGGCTGACCGCCAGCACCGCCTGCGTGCGCGAACTCACGCCCAGCGCGCGCAGCACGGCGGCGACGTGGTCCTTCACGGTCTCGACCGAGACGTTCAGCTCGCGCGCGATCAGCTTGTTCGGCTTGCCCTGCAGCAGCAGCGCCAGCACATCGCTTTGCCGCGGCGTCAGGCCGACCGATTCCAGCGACAGCGGCGCCTTGCGATGCTGTGGATGCTCGGGGTGCGGCGGGTGCGCGCCGGCCTGGCCGGATACACCGGCCGGGCGCATCACGCCGGGGGCGGTGTCGTTGTCGGGGCCGGGCTGGTCCAGCCCGAGCATCATCGGCGGCACGTACAGGCCGCCGGACATCACCATGCGCAGCGCCTCGAACAGCTGGTCGTTGGACGAACGCTTGGGCACGAAGCCCATCGCACCCAGGTCGATCGAGCGGATGACGTCGCTGGTGCGGTCGGAGGCCGACACCACCACCACCGGCAGCGACGGATAGCCGGCGCGCAGTTCCGTCAGCAACTCGAAGCCGTCGGCGTCGCCCAGCGCCAGGTCGAGCAGCACCAGGTCGTAGTCGGCATCGTCGAGCAGCGCGGCGCGCGCCTGCGCCGCGCTGTCGGCGCCGCGCACCACGACGTCATCGCCCAGACCCTTGATCACCAGCTGCAGCGCCGACAGGATCAGCGGGTGGTCGTCGACGAGCAGCACTTTCATCGCCGTTTCCTTCGCGCAGCGGCGCGCCGTGGGCTTGGGGCGATGGTAGTGCAGCCGCCGCAGGCCGGACCGCGCCGCCGCGCGCGGCGTGCGCGAACGTGCGCTACCGCAGCCACTGCTGCAGCGGCAGCCACTGCTCGAGGTCGCGTTCGACGCGGCTGGGCGCCACGTCCCACAGCGTCAGCCCGCGCGCGGCGAGCTGCACGTAGTTCTGCGTGTCGCGCAGCCAGGCCGCCACCGGCACCTGCAGCGTCGCCAGGTAGCGGTGCAGCTGCTCGTTGGCGATGGTGTGCTCGCGCGCGCGCATCGCCACCAGGCCAAGCTGCACATCGGCAGCGCGCGGGTGCTCGCGCAGCGTGAGCAAGAAGGCATGCGTGGCGCGGATGTCGAACAGGCTGGGCTGCAGCGGGATCAGCATGCGCTGCGCGATGCGCAGCACCGCGTCCAGCTTCTTGCCGTGCAGCCCGGCCGGAGTGTCGAGCACCACGTGGCTGACACCCTTGGGCGGGCGCACGATGTCGTTGTGAGCCACCTCCCAGCCGTGGATGGCCGGCAGCGCCGCGGGGCGCAGCGCCAGCCATTGCCGCGACGACTGCTGGCGGTCGACGTCGCCGAGCATCACCGCGTGCCCGGCGTGCGCCAGTACACCCGCCACGTTGGTGGCCAGGGTGCTCTTGCCGACCCCGCCCTTGGGGTTGGCAATCACGATCACGGGCATGCGCGGCTCCGGCGGCAACGGTGTCCGGCCCATGCTAACCGCGCACTGCGTCCTTCCGTAGCCGGCAAACCCACGCGACCGGCGCCAGGCCGGGTTCGACCGTAGATCCGCCGCGACCGCGGCGCTCTATGCTGCCGCCGCCACCGCCGCCGTGCGCCGAAGCTTCTCGAGCTGCCGACGCGGCAGCAGCAAGGCCACCCCGGCCGGCGCCCGCTGGGGTCGCGCCGTGCCGGCGTGGATCAAGACCGCGGTGGGCCTGGGCATCAAGCTCGATTGACTGGAGGCAAGCGATGAACCTGCTCGAGTGCAAACACATGCTGCTGGCGGCCACGCTGGCCGGCGGCGCCACCGCCGCGCTGGCCGGCGGCCCCGGTTGCGACGGCGCGCGGCTGCCGCGCGTGAGCTTCGTGCAGTTCAGCTCGCCGAACATCGCGGCCTCGCCGCCGTCGCTGCTGACCGTCAAGGGCAAGCTCAGCCTGCCGGCGCGGCAGGCCGAGCATCGCGACACTGCGCGCGGCCACGGCTGCGGCACCGGCCAGCCGCGCAAGCTGCCGGCGGTGCTGATCCTCCACGGCTCGTCGGGCGTGGATGCGCGCGGCGACTTCCACGAGGCCGCGCTCAACGCCGCGGGCATCGCCACGCTGCAGATCGACATGTGGGAAGCGCGCGGCGTGGCCAGCGCCGCCGAGCGGCCGAAAGCGCCGATCCTGACCTTGCCCGACGCGTTCTCGGCGCTGGCCTACCTGGCCTCGCGCGCCGAGATCGATCCGCAGCGCATCGGCGTGCTCGGCTTTTCCTGGGGTGGCGTCAACGCGATGGCGGCGGCCGAGCGCGCGTATGTCGGCATGTTCGGTGCCGGCCGCCAGTTCAAGGCCCATGTCGCGCATTACCCGGTGTGCTACGCCTACAACAACCCGGTGCCCGGCCTGCCGCCGCCGGCGCAGATGGGCACGCAGTTCGTGCACCTGACCGGCGCACCGGTGCTGATTCAAGTCGGCAGCCTCGACGACTACGACAACGGCGCCGAGCACTGCCGCGCGCTGGCACGCAGCGTGAACCCCGGCAACGGCAATGCGGTGACGGTGGCCGAAATCGCTGGCGCCTACCACGCCTTCGACCGACTGATGGTGCCGATCGTCGTCAACGACCCCTTCGCCAACGAAGGCAGCTACTTCACCACCGGCGTCGTGCCGCAGGTGACGATGGCACCTGACGTCGCGCAGGCGCACGCCGCGCGCGAGCGTCTGGTGCGCTTCTTCCGCCGCCACCTGTAGCGCGCGGCGTCCGTTCGCGGTGCGCGCGGTGCGCGCGGCGCGAGGGGTGCGGGCACGGCGGACAATGGCAGCATGTTCCAGCCCTCGCAGCACGACGTTCGCAGCTTCTTTTGCGGCACCTGGCGCAAGCAGCGCGACGGCGCACCGCTGTCGCCGCTGGAGGCGCAGGCCGCTGGCTGGATCGACGAACACCCCGAATACCACGCGCTGCTGGCCGACGAGCCGGCAGCACTGGCCGCCAGCTACACGGTCGAGGACGGCCGCGCGAACCCGTTCCTGCATCTGGCCATGCACCTGTCGATCCTCGAGCAGACCGGCATCGACCAGCCCAGCGGCATCCGCCAGGCGGTGCAACTGCTGGCAACCAAGCGCCAATCGCTGCACGCCGCCCACCACGAGGTCATGGAGTGCCTGGGGCAGATGATCTGGGCCTCGCAACGCAGCGGGCTGCCGCCCGATGGCCAGGCGTACATCGAATGCGTCAGGCGCCGCGCAACCCGTTGACCCACGTCGGCAAGCGACCCGAGCCGTCGACACCAATTTGCGGCCGCAAATGGCCATGCACGCAAGCGCCGCGCCGCGCCCGCATCCGGCCGCCGGGCGTGCGCGCGCTTCAACCCGGCGCGTAGCCCTCTTCGGTCAGGGCGCGCTCGAAATCGGCAGCCGGGCGCTGCGATTCGATGCGCACCTTGTGCGTGGGCAGGTCGATGTGCAGCTTGGCAGCGGCGTCGACCTGCTCGACCACCGCGGTGACGGTCTTCACGCAGTGGCCGCAGGTCATGTCGGGCAGGGTCAGTTCGATCATGGGGCGCTCCTTCGCGGCGATTGTCCCGCGTCAGCGCAAGAGCATGCACGGCGCCCTACAGTGCGGCCATGACGCAGAACAACAGCCTGACCTTGCCGATCGAAGGCATGACCTGCGCGTCGTGCAGCGCGCGCGTCGAACGTGCGCTGCAGCGCGTGCCGGGGGTACGCCAAGCCAGCGTGAACCTGGCCAGCGAGAGCGCCGCGGTAGAGCTCAGCGCACCGGTGGACGCCGACACTTTGACTCAGGCGATCGAGAAGGCCGGCTATGCGGTGCCGCGCGACGAGGCCGAGCTGCGCGTCGATGGCATGACCTGCGCGACCTGCGTCGCGCGCATCGAGAAGGCGCTGAAGGCGGTGCCGGGCGTGCTGCAAGCCAGCGTCAACCTGGCGGCCTCGACTGCGCGGGTCACGCGGCTGACAGGCACTGCACCCACGGCAGCGCTGCTGCAGGCGGTGCAGCGTGCCGGTTACGACGCAAGCGAAGTCGCCGCCGAGGCCACCGCGGCGGCGCCGCGCCGCAGCCACGATCCGACCTGGAAGGTGGTGCTGGCCTTCGCGCTGGCCACGCCATTGATGCTTCCGATGGTGGGCGACCTGTTCGGCCGCCACTGGATGCTGCCGGCGGCGTGGCAGTTCGTGCTGGCCACGCCGGTGCAGTTCTGGCTGGGCGCGCGCTTTTACCGGGCCGGCTGGAAGGCGCTGCGCGCCGGCAGCGGCAACATGGACTTGCTGGTCGCGCTGGGCACCAGCGCGGCCTACGGGCTGAGCCTGGTGCTGTGGGCGCGAGGCGATCCGCACCTGTACTTCGAAAGCGCCGCGGTGGTCATCACGCTGGTGCTGTTCGGCAAGTGGCTCGAAGCCCGCGCCAAGCAGCGCACGCTGGCCGCGCTCGATGCGCTGCGCGCGCTGTGGCCGCAGTCGGCCACCGTGCTGCGCGACGGCCAGGAGCACACGGTGCCGCTGGCCGAGCTGCGCGTCGGCGACCTGCTTCGCGTGCGCCCGGGCGAGCGCATTCCCACCGACGCGCTGATCACCGACGGCGCCAGCCATCTCGACGAATCGATGCTCACCGGCGAGAGCCTGCCGGTGGCGCGCGAGGTCGGCGACAAGGTCAGCGGCGGCTCGATCAACGGCGAGGGCCTGCTGACGCTGCGCGTGACCGCGGTCGGCGCCGAAACCCAGCTGGCGCGCATCGTGCGCCTGGTGGAGTCGGCGCAGGCCAACAAGGCACCGATCCAGGCGCTGGTCGATCGCGTCAGCGCGGTGTTCGTGCCGGTCGTGCTGGTCATCGCGCTGGTCACGCTGCTGGGCTGGGGTCTGGCGCGCGGCGACTGGGCCATCGCCACGCTGAACGCGGTATCGGTGCTGGTGATCGCCTGCCCGTGTGCGCTGGGGCTGGCCACGCCGGCGACCTTCATGGTCGGCACCGGACTGGCGGCGCGGCGCCCTGGTGCGCGACGCGCAGGCGATCGAGCACCTGCGCAGCGTGGCGCTGGTGGCCTTCGACAAGACCGGCACGCTGACCGAAGGCAAGCCGCGCCTGAGTGCGCTGCACGCCGCCGCCGGCACCAGCGGCGACGAACTGCTGCGCCTGGCCGCGGCGCTGCAGCGCGGCAGCGAGCACCCGCTGGCACGCGCGGTGCTGCAAGCCGCCGCCGAGCGCGGCGTGCACGACGGC
>CALBTN010000136.1 GCA_937967345.1 uncultured Rubrivivax sp.
GTACTGGGTGATCTTGCGCCGACCGGCTTCGCCTTCCTTCTTGATCGCCTCGAGCGACGGCACGACGTGGGTCATCAACTGCATGATGATCGACGCCGAGATGTACGGCATGATGCCCAGCGCGAACACCGTGAAGCGCGACAGCGCACCGCCGGAGAACATGTTGAACAGGTTCAGGATGCCGCCCGACTGGCTCTTGAACAGCTGCTGCAGCTGCACCGGATCGATGCCGGGCACCGGGATGTGCGCGCCGAGGCGGTAGACCACCAGCGCGAGCAGCAGAAAGACGAGCCGGCGACGCAGATCGCCGAACTTGCCGCTCTTGGCCAGCTGGTTTGTGGAGGTTGCCACGTCGATTCGACTCGCTTGCCGCGTTGCGCGCTCAGCCCACCGAGCCGCCAGCGGCTTCGATCGCGGCCTTGGCGCCCGCGGTCGCCCCAATGCCCTTGAGCACGACCTTGCGGCTGATCTCGCCGGACTTGATGACTTTGACCACCTTGGCCTGCTCGCCCACCAGCCCGGCTTGCTTCAGCGTCAACAAGTCGACTTCTTCGGCCTGCAGGCGCTGCAGTGCCGTCAGCGTCAGCTCGGCATTGAACGCGGCGGTGCGCGACTTGAAGCCGCGCTTTGGCAAACGCCGCTGCAGCGGCATCTGGCCACCCTCGAAGCCCACCTTGTGGAAGCCGCCCGCGCGCGACTTCTGCCCCTTGTGGCCGCGGCCCGCGGTCTTGCCCAGGCCCGATCCGATGCCGCGCCCGACGCGGCGGCGCGCGCGCTTGGCGCCCGCCGCCGGCTTGATGCTGTTGAGTTCCATGTTCAGTACCCGTTGGCGTTGAGAGCTCTGGTTCAGAGCACCTTCACGAGGTAGGCGATCTTGTTGATCATGCCGCGCACGGCGGGCGTGTCTTCGAGCGTGGATTCGCTGTTCAGGCGGCGCAGACCCAGGCCGCGCGCGGTCGCACGGTGCGATTGCTTGGTGCCGATCGTGCTTCTGACCAGCTTGACCGTCACTGTCTTCTTGTCCGACATCGTGTTCTCTCCTGCTCGGGCGGTCAGCCGAGAAGTTCTTCGACCGTCTTGCCGCGCTTGGCCGCCACTTGCGCCGGCGTGGTGGAGTTCTTCAGTGCATCCAGCGTGGCCCGTACCAGGTTGTACGGGTTGGTCGAACCGAGACTCTTGGCGACGATGTCGGTCACGCCCATGACTTCGAACACCGCGCGCATCGGACCACCGGCGATGATCCCGGTGCCGGCCGGCGCGGGCGCCATCAGCACCTTGGCAGCGCCATGGTGGCCGCGCACGTTGTGATGAATCGAGCCGTTCTTCAGCGACACCTTGGCCAGGTTGCGGCGCGCGTCTTCCATCGCCTTTTGCACCGCCACCGGCACTTCCTTGGCCTTGCCCTTGCCCATGCCGATGCGGCCGTCACCGTCACCCACCACGGTCAGTGCGGCGAAGCTGAGCGTACGTCCGCCCTTGACCACCTTGGTAACGCGGTTGACCGCGATCATCTTTTCCTTCAGGCCGTCGTCATTGCCTTCAGGCTGGGCGCGGGGTTGAAACTTTGCCATCTGTCGAATCCTTCGCTGCTGCGCCTAGAACTTCAGGCCGGCTTCGCGCGCGGCCTCGGCCAGGGACTTGATACGGCCATGAAAGGCGAACCCCGCACGATCGAACGCCACCTTGTCGATGCCGGCAGCCTTGGCCTTCTCGGCGATGCGCTTGCCGACAATCGCCGCTGCGGCGGCGTTGCCACCGTTGCCATTGCCGCCGAGTTGCTCGCGCACCTCCTTCTCGGCCGTCGACGCGCTGGCCAGCACGCGGCTGCCGTCCTCGGAGATGACGCTGGCGTAAACGTGCTGGTTCGAACGGTAGACCGTCAAACGTACGACACGCTGCTGCGCGATACGCAGCCGGGTCTGGCGGGAGCGGCGCAGGCGCTGTTCTTTCTTGTTCAACATCTTCTCGCTCCTTACTTCTTCTTCGTCTCTTTCAGGACCACGCGCTCGTTGGCATAGCGGATGCCCTTGCCCTTGTAGGGCTCGGGCGGACGAATCGCGCGCACCTCGGCAGCGACCTGGCCAACGACCTGCCGATCGGCACCTTTGATGACGACCTCGGTGGGCGTGGGCGTCTCGACCTTGATGCCCTCGGGCATGTCCTTGACCACCGGATGCGAGAAGCCGACCTGCAGGTTCAGCTTCTGACCTTGGGCCTGGGCGCGAAAACCCACTCCCACCAGCGTGAGCTTGCGCTCGAAGCCCTTGGTGACGCCGTTGACCATGTTGCTGACTAGCGCACGCATCGTGCCGCTCATCGCGCCGGCTTCGGCGCTGTCGTTGGCTGGCTCGAACAGCAGTGTGCTGCCGTCTTGACGCACGTTCACCAACGCGTTGACCGGGCGCACCAAGGTGCCGTTGCCGCCCTTGATCGAGATCTGCTGCGCCGTGATCGACACGTCCACGCCCTGCGGGACGGTCACCGGCATCTTTGCTACGCGAGACATGAATCGAATCCTTCCGCTTGCCGCCGCCGCATCAGGCGACGTAGCACAACACTTCGCCGCCGACGCCGCTCTGGCGTGCCTTGCGGTCGGTCATCACGCCCTTGGGGGTGGTCACGATGGCCACGCCCAGCCCGTTCATCACCGAAGGAATCGCCTCGCGGCCGCGGTAGACGCGCAGGCCCGGACGGCTGACGCTCTCGATGCGCTCGATCACCGGACGGCTCGCGTAGTACTTCAGCGCGATCTCGAGCTGGCTCTTGCCGGCCTCGCTGCGCACGACGAAACCGTCGATGTACCCCTCATCCTTCAGCACCTGCGCGATCGCCACCTTGAGCTTCGACGACGGCATCGACACCACGGCCTTGTCAACGCTCTGCGCGTTGCGGATGCGGGTCAGCATATCGGCGATCGGGTCACTCATGCTCATAACAAACTCTCCTGCTCGTGCCGCGTACGGCCGATGTCACCAGCTGGCCTTGACGACGCCGGGAATGTCACCCTTGAACGCGAGATCGCGAATCTTGCTGCGACCCAATCCGAACATCCGGAAGTTGCCGCGCGGACGTCCGGTCAGCTCGCAGCGGTTGCGCAGGCGCGTCGGGTTGGCGTTACGCGGCAGCTTCTGCAGTTCCAGGCGCGCGGCGTAACGCTCTTCGTCAGAACGCTTGGCATCGTCGATCACCGCCTTCAGCTCCCCGTACTTCTTGGCATGCTTGGCAACCAGGCTTTCACGCTTCGCTTGGCGCTGGATAAGAGACTTTTTCGCCACGAGGCACCTCAGTTCTTGAACGGGAAGCGGAAGGCCGTGAGCAGGGCCTTGCACTCGTCGTCGGTTTTGGCGCTGGTGGTGATGCTGATGTTCAGCCCGCGCAGCGCGTCGATCTTGTCGTAGTCGATCTCGGGGAAGATGATCTGTTCCTTCACGCCGACGTTGTAGTTGCCGCGTCCATCGAAGGCACGGCCCGAGATGCCGCGGAAGTCGCGCACGCGCGGCAGCGCGATGGTGACAAAGCGGTCGAGGAACTCGTACATGCGCACACCGCGCAGCGTGACCATGCAACCGATGGGCACGTTGTCGCGAATCTTGAAACCGGCGATCGCCTTCTTCGACTTGGTGACCACCGGCTTCTGGCCGGCGATCTTGGTCAGGTCGCCGACGGCGTGTTCCATCACCTTCTTGTCGGCGACCGCCTCGCTGACACCCATGTTCAGCGTGATCTTCTGCAGCCGCGGCACCTGCATCACCGACTTGTAGCCAAACTTGGCCATCAGCTCGGGAACGATCTTTTCGCGATAGTGGGTCTGCAGGCGTGCAGTCTGTTGTTGCGCCATGATTCGCTTCCTCAGGCCTTGATCTGTTCGCCGCTGGACTTGTAGATCCGCACCTTGTCGCCGTTGTCGAGCAGCTTGATGCCCACGCGGTCGGCCTTGCCGGTTGCGGCGTTCCAGATGGCCACGTTCGACTGGTGGATCGGCATCGTCTTGTCGACCACGCCGCCGGTCGTGCCCTTCATCGGGTTGGGCTTGACGTGCTTCTTGGCGACGTTCACGCCCTCGACCAGCAGGTAGTCGTCGTCGACGCGGCGCGACACCGTGCCGCGTTTGCCCTTGTCGCGCCCGGTCAGCACGATGACCTGGTCGCCCTTGCGAATCTTTTTCATGCTTGCAGTCCTCGTCGATCGGCTCAGAGCACTTCCGGCGCCAGCGACACGATCTTCATGAAGCGTTCGGTGCGCAGCTCGCGCGTCACCGGCCCGAAGATGCGGGTGCCAATCGGCTCGAGCTTGGCGTTGAGCAGCACCGCGGCGTTGCCGTCGAACTTGATCAGCGAGCCATCCTGGCGGCGCACGCCCTTGGCGGTGCGCACGACCACGGCGCTGTAGATCTCGCCCTTCTTGACGCGGCCGCGCGGTGCGGCCTCTTTGATGCTCACCTTGATGATGTCGCCGATGCCCGCATAGCGCCGCTTCGACCCGCCGAGCACCTTGATGCACATGACGGACTTCGCGCCGGTGTTGTCCGCGACGTCAAGCCGCGACTGCATTTGGATCATTGCTGTGTCCCCAACTTGTCCCGTTCGCCTGCCACCCGGTTGGGCGACAGCGATCGGTCAGTCTTGGGCCCGTGGGTGGGCGAAATAAGCGGCATCGAACGACCCGATGCCGGGAAAGCTCGCGATTATGCGACGAAAGTCATCTACTTGTCAAAGCGATGCGGGATGCGAGTGCCGTCGGTCTGACGTCAGAGCGCCTTGGCCTGCGCCAGCAGGGTGCCGGCATCGCTGACTTCGAACTTGCCCGGCGCTTCGACGTTGAGTGTCTTGACGATGCCGTCGACGACAAGCATCGAATAGCGGTTCGAGCGCAGGCCCATGCCGCGCGCGCCCAGGTCCAGCGTCAGACCGATGGCTTTGGCGAAGTCTGCACTGCCGTCGGCCATCATCCGCACCTTGCCTGCGGTGTGCTGGTCGCGGCCCCAGGCCCCCATCACGAAGGCATCGTTGACCGACACACACCAGATCTCGTCGACTCCGGCGGCCTTGAGCTCGGCGGCCTTCTCGACATAACTCGGCAGATGCTGCGCCGAGCAGGTCGGCGTGTACGCGCCCGGCAAACCAAAGATCGCGATGGTCTTGCCTGCCACCAAGTCGGCGACCGCAAAGCCGTTCGGCCCGATCGAACAGCCGTTGCCTTCGACCTCGATGAATTCTTGCAGCTGGGTTGCGGGTAGTTTGTCGCCGACTTTCAGCACGGGCATCTCCTTGGATGGCGGATGGGACAGTGTCGTTGACCGCGAGCGGCCTGAACGACAAGGAGCCACACACTCGGCTCGAGCAGACGGCCCCTTCGCGTCGAGCGTCGCGCGCTTGGAACGACGGCGTCGAACTCAGGCCAGGATGGCCTTCTTGACCAGGCGGGTGACCACCCAGCTCTTGGTCTTGGACAGCGGCCGGCTCTCGGCAATCTCGACCACGTCGCCCAGCTTGAACTCGTTGTTCTCGTCATGCGCGTGGTACTTGCGCGAGCGCGCGACGATCTTGCCGTACAGCTCGTGCGTGATGCGACGCTCGACCAGGACGGTGACGGTCTTGGCGCGCTTGTCGCTGACCACCTGGCCGACCAGTGTGCGCGTGTTCTTGGCCGCCGCTTGCGTCGGGTTGGCTTGGTTCATTGCGCGGCCCCCTTCTTCTTTTCGTTGAGGATCGTCTTCGCCCGTGCGATCTGACGACGCGTCTTGCGCAGTGCCGAGTGGTTGGTCAGAGCCTGGGTCGCCTTTTGCATGCGCAGGCCGAAGTGGGCGCGCAGCAGGTCGTCGACTTCCTTTTCGAGCGCGGCCACGTCCTTGGCGCGCAGTTCACTGGGTTTCATGCGTGTTCTCCGAAGCGGCGTCTACGAGCCGATCTGGCGCGTGACGAAAGTGCAGCGCAGCGGCAGTTTGGCCGAGGCCAGCAGGAACGCCTCGCGCGCCAAGGTCTCGGGCACGCCGTTGAGCTCGTAGAGCACCTTGCCGGGCTGGATTTCCGCGACGTAGTACTCCGGGTTGCCCTTGCCGTTGCCCATGCGCACTTCGGCAGGCTTCTGCGAGATCGGCTTGTCCGGAAAGATGCGGATGAAGATGCGCCCGCCGCGCTTGATGTGGCGGCTGATGGCGCGCCGGGCCGCCTCGATCTGGCGTGCGGTCAGGCGGCCGCGCTCGGTGGCCTTCAGGCCGAATTCGCCGAACGACACCTTGGCGCCGCGCGTGGCAACGCCGGTGTTGCGGCCTTTTTGTTCCTTGCGGAACTTGCGACGTGCAGGTTGCAGCATCTGTTATTCCCCTTTGCTCTCGCCGGGCGTGGCCGGCCCCGCGACCTTGCGCACGCGCTTGACGCCCGGCGCCTTTGCCGCTTCGCTGCCAGCATCGGCCGCGGGACGCGGCCGGCCCCGTCCCGGCCCGCCCGGGGCCCCCGGGCCCCCAGGGCGCGGACCACGACGCGGGCGGCGCTCATCGTCGGCACCAGCCTCGAGCTTGGCACCCGGCGCTTCGCCATGGCCGAGCCGGTCCCCGCGATAGACCCACACCTTGACGCCGATGACCCCGTAGGTGGTCTTGGCTTCGGAGAAGCCATAGTCGATGTCGGCCTTGAGCGTATGCAGCGGCACGCGGCCTTCGCGATACCACTCGCAGCGCGCGATCTCGATGCCGTTCAGGCGGCCCGACGACATGATCTTGATGCCCTGCGCGCCCAGGCGCATCGCGTTTTGCATGGCCCGCTTCATCGCGCGGCGGAACATGATCCGCTTCTCGAGCTGCTGGGTGATCGAATCGGCGATCAGTTGCGCGTCGATCTCGGGCTTGCGCACCTCTTCGATGTTGACCGCCACCGGCACGCGCAGCCGGCGCGCGAGCTCGGCTTTGAGGTTCTCGATGTCCTCGCCCTTCTTGCCGATCACCACCCCTGGCCGGGCCGAGTAGATGGTGATGCGCGCGTTCTTCGCCGGACGCTCGATCAGGATGCGCGACACGGCCGCACTCTTCAGCCGCGTCTTCAGATAGTCGCGCACATGCAGGTCTTCGGCCAGCATGTCGCTGAAGTTGCGTTTGGTGGCGAACCAGCGCGAACTCCAGGCGCGCGTGACAGGCAGCCGGAAGCCGGTCGGGTGGATCTTCTGTCCCATGGTCTTTGTTTGCCCTTGCCTTAGTTGCCGACCGTCACGTAGATGTGGCAGGTGGGCTTGCTGATGCGGTTGCCGCGACCCTTGGCCCTTGCCGACGAACGCGACAGCGTCGCGCCTTGCTCGACATAGATCGACTTGACCTTCAGTTCGTCGATATCGGCGCCGTCGTTGTGTTCGGCATTGGCGATTGCCGAGGCCAGCGCCTTGCGGATGATGCCGGCGGCCTTCTTCGGCGTGAAGTTCAGGATGTTCAGCGCCTGATCGACCTTCTTGCCGCGCACCATGTCGGCTACCAGCCGGCCCTTGTAGGCCGACAGGCGAACGCCGCGCACACTTGCTGTGGTTTCCATCGTCGCCATCCCTCTACCTCTTGGCCTTCTTGTCGGCCGGATGGCCCTTGAAGGTGCGCGTCGGCGCGAACTCGCCCAGCTTGTGGCCGACCATCTGGTCGGTCACGTACAGCGGAACATGCTGCTTGCCGTTGTGCACCGCGATCGTCAGGCCGATGAACTCGGGCAGGATCGTCGATCGGCGCGACCAGGTCTTCAGCGGCTTCTTGTCCTTTGTGGCCACCGCCTTCTCGGCCTTGGCCATCAAGTGGTGGTCCACGAACGGACCCTTCTTCAGTGAGCGTGCCATGTGCCGAAGCCCTTACTTCTTGCGGCGCGAGACGATCATCGTCTGCGTCCGCTTGTTGCTGCGCGTGCGATAGCCCTTGGTCAGCGTGTTCCACGGCGACACCGGTGCCTGGCCCTCGCCGGTGCGGCCTTCGCCGCCGCCGTGCGGGTGGTCGACCGGGTTCATCGCGACACCACGCACCGTCGGACGGATGCCCTTCCAGCGGCGCGCGCCGGCCTTGCCGTACTGGCGCAGGTTGTGCTCTTCGTTGCCGACCTCGCCGATCGTGGCGCGGCAGTCGATGTGGATCTTGCGCACTTCGCCCGAGCGCAGCCGCAGCTGCGCGTAGATGCCTTCGCGCGCCATCAGCGTGGCCGAGGTGCCTGCCGATCGCGCAATCTGCGCGCCCTTGCCGGGCAGCATCTCGATGCAGTGGATCGTCGAGCCCACCGGGATGTTGCGGATCGGCAGCGTGTTGCCGGCCTTGATCGGCGCTTCAGAGCCGCTGAGCACCGTGGTGCCGGCGTCGAGGCCGCGCGGCGCAATGATGTAGCGGCGCTCGCCATCGGCATAGCACAGCAGCGCGATGTGGGCGCTGCGGTTCGGGTCGTACTCGATGCGCTCGACCTTGGCCGGAATGCCGTCCTTGTTGCGCACGAAGTCGATCACGCGATAGTGATGCTTGTGGCCGCCGCCGCGGTGGCGCACCGTGATGTGGCCGTTGTTGTTGCGGCCGGCGCGCTGGAACTGCGGCTCGAGCAGCGAGGCTTCGGGGCGTCCCTTGTGCAGGTGTTTGTGCACCACCTTGACCACCGCGCGGCGGCCTGGCGAGGTCGGTTTGATCTTGACGATGGCCATTACGCGGCCTCCCCGGAGAAGTTGAGCTCCTGACCCGGCTTCAGGCACACATAGGCCTTCTTCACGTGGTCGCGCCGGCCGATCGTGCGGCCCGAACGCTTGACCTTTCCCATCTGGTTCAGCGTCTGGACGGAGGCCACCTCGACCTTGAACATCAGCTCGACGGCGGCCTTGATCTCGGGCTTGGTCGCGCTGCGCAGCACCTTGAACAGCACTTGGTTGTGCTTCTCCGAGGCCAGCGTCGCCTTTTCGGAGATGATGGGCGCTACCAGCACCTGCGCCAAGCGGCCCGCGTCAGGCTTCTTGCGTGACTTGCCCGCACTCATGCAAACATCTCCTTCAGCTGGTCGATCGCGCCCTTGGTGAGCAGCACCTTCTTGTAGAACACGAGGGACAGCGGATCCGCGTGGCGCGGCTCGACCACCAGCACGTTGGCCAGATTGCGCGATGCCAGCGCGAGGTTGTCGTCCACCCGGTCGGCGATGACCATCACCGACTCCAGCCCCATCGCCTTGAACTTCTGCGCCAGCAGCTTGGTCTTGGGCGCATCGACGCCGATGCTGTCAACCACCGCCAAGCGGCCATCGCGCGCCAGCTGCGACAGGATCGAAGCCATGCCGGCTCGATACATCTTCTTGTTGACCTTGTGGGTGAAGTTCTCGTCCGGCGAATTGGGAAAGGCCCGGCCACCCCCACGCCAGATCGGCGAGCTGGACATGCCCGCACGCGCACGGCCGGTGCCCTTTTGGCGCCATGGCTTCTTGGTGCTGTGCTTGACGGTCTCGCGGCTCTTCTGCGAGCGCGTGCCCTGGCGTGCGTTGGCCTGGTAGGCGACGACGATCTGGTGCACCAGCGCTTCGTTGTAGTCGCGCGCAAACACCGTGTCCGGCGCGTCGACCTTGGCCGTGGCCTGGCCCTGTTCGTTGAGGAGCTCGAGTTGCATCAGTTGGCTCCCTTCGCGCTCGTGGCGGCACGCGACTTGATCGCCGGACGCACAACCACGTGGCCATTTTTCGCACCCGGCACCGCGCCGCGCACCAGCAGCAGCGAACGCGCTTCGTCGATGCGCACGACGTCCAGGTTCTGCGTGGTTACGGTGACGTCACCCTTGTGGCCCGACATCTTCTTGCCCGGGAACACGCGGCCCGGGTCTTGCGCCATGGAGATCGAGCCCGGCACGTTGTGCGAACGGCTGTTGCCGTGCGACGCGCGCTGCG
>CALBTN010000137.1 GCA_937967345.1 uncultured Rubrivivax sp.
TGGCTGCGCAGCGGCGAACACAGCAAGGAGCTGTTCGGCGGCGAGCGTCTGACCACCAACAACCGCATGGAACTGACCGCGCCGATCGAGGCGCTGGCATCGCTGAAGCAGCCGTGTGCGGTCACGATCTTCACCGACAGCCAGTACCTGCGCAACGGCATCGGCAACTGGATCCACGCATGGAAAGCGCGCGGCTGGAAGACCGCCGACCACAAGCCGGTGAAGAACGTCGACCTGTGGCAGCGGCTGGATCAGCTGGTGGGCCAGCATCGGGTGCAGTGGCGATGGGTCAAGGCCCACGCCGGCGACCCGGGCAACGAGCGCGCGGACGAACTGGCCAACCGCGGCGTGCCTCGGCCCTGAGGCGCAGCGGCGCTCGCGCGCCGCGATCGCCGCCGCGCGGCCGATCAGCCGTGGCGCAGACCCACCGCGGCGATGCCGGCAATACAGATCTCCTCGTCCTCGTCGCCGGTGCCGCCCGACGCGCCGGCTGCACCCAGCGTCTGGCCGTCGGCGTCCAGGATCAGCACCGCGCCGGTCTGCGGCAGGAACTTCTGCGACGAGGCGCTGGCCAGCGAGATGAAGAAGGCCGGCAGATCCTTCGCGCGCTGCGTCAGCACGCGCGAGCTGACGCCCATGCCGACCGCGGCGCAGGCCTTGCCGGTGGCGATGTCGATGCGTAGGCCGCTGGCGCCGTCTTCGCGCGCCGCGGCCTTGACCTGGCCGGCCGCGTCGACGACGACCACGCCCATCGGTTTGTAGCCTTTGCCGCGCGCCGCGGCGAAGGCCGCGTTGATCAGGTTCAGGGCCTGGTTCGATGTCAGTGCAGTCATGGCGGGTGGGGTTTCGTGGGGGGAGCAAGCCGCCGATTCTCACGCAGCTTGTGCCGAGCGCAACGGCTATGCTCGTCGAACGCACGAATACCGAGCATGCCAACAGTCCAACAAGCCAGGGCCGAAGCCTGTCGCGCGCGGCATTGCAGCGGCGGCCTGGGTCGCGCCGGCGGCCCTTGCGGCGCGCGCCAGACCGCAAGGACACGCCGGTGAAGCTGCTGCTGCTGTCCGACCTGCACCTCGAGCTATCGCCGCTGCAGTTGCCGCCGACGCTGGAATTCGACGTCGCCGTGCTCGCCGGCGACATCGTCAACCCGGGCCACCGGCTCGCCGGCTGGGTCGGCGCGACCCCGGCGCTGCGGCAGGCCCGCGCGGTGGTGGCGGTGGCCGGCAATCATGAGTATTTCGACGCCACGCTGCAGGCTGAAGCCCAGGCGATGCGCCAGGCCGCCGCCGCGATCACCGCACCGCCGCTGCACCTGCTGGAGTGCGGCGAACTGCGCGTCGACGGCGTGCGCTTTCTGGGCTGCACGCTGTGGACCGACTTCGCGCTGCGCATCGACACCGCCGCCGGCCCGGTGTCCGACCCGCTGCGCGGCATCACCACCGCCAGCTGGGCCATGGCCGACTACCGCTGCATCGGCTGGGACGATGGCTGCGGCGCGGCGCGCCTGCTGACACCGCGCGACACCTTGCGCTTGCACCGGCAGCAGCGGCTGTGGCTGCAGCACAAGCTGGCCGAGCCCTTCGCGGGCCCGACCGTGGTGGTCACGCACCATGGGCCGCACCGCGGCTCGCTGGCACCACGCTTTGCTGCCGATTGGGTGTCCACCGCCTACTTGAGCGAACTGCCCGAGGCCTTCTTCGAGGTGCCGGCGCTGTGGTTGCACGGCCATACCCATACCAGCCACGACCACCGCGTCGGCCGCTGCCGCGTGGTGTGCAACCCGCGGGGCTACCAGACCCAGGCGATGCCGCGGCCCGAGAACCGCGACTTCCGCGCCGGCCTGGTGCTGACGCTTTAGCCGGGGCTGCAGCCGCCGCGGTTGCGCCATATGCCGCAGCCTGCGCGATGCGGCGCGGCGGGCTTCACGTAGCATGCCCGCATGGCGCTGTCGGTCATGGCTTCCAAGGCTTCCAAGGCGGTCAAGGCTTCGTCCGTCATCGCCGCCGTGCTCTTGGCTGCGGCGGCGGCGGCGCAGCCCGCGCAAGGCGGGCTGTACATCGCGGGCGACGGCTTCAGTTTCGAGACGGCCGCGCAGCGCGGCCTGGCACAAAACCCCGGCGGCCGGCGCTTTTTCCTGCTGACGCTGCCGCCCGAAGCTGGTGCGCTGCGCCGCCGCGCGCCGGCGTCGCAGGCGCGGCTGCGCGATCGGGTGGTTGCCGCCAACGGCGTGCTGCTGGTGTGTCAGCGCGACCTGGACAACAGCCACATCGACGCCGGCGATCTGGTGGCTGAAGTGGTGGCGGTGCGCGGCTGGCCGCGCCTGGGGATGGCGGCCCTAGCAAAAGACGCGCCAGCGCCATTGACACCCCCCGTAGTCGAAATCAGAATACACGGCTCGTTTCAGCGGAGGGGTACCC
>CALBTN010000138.1 GCA_937967345.1 uncultured Rubrivivax sp.
CGTGCTGAACATGAAGGGCACCGACCGCAAGGTCATCTTCCAGGGCGTGCACCAGTTGATGGGCAGCGATCTGGGCCCGAAGTGGGCGCCGGGGGAGAAGAAGGTCAGCAAGATGGTCTTCATCGGCATCGATCTGCCGAAGGAAATCTTGCTGCAAGGACTGCAGCAATGCGTGGTCTGAGCAGCTTTACACAGCCGCGCGGCCGGAGTGCGGCCAGCGCCGGCACGGTGACTACAATCCGCGCGGCCCGGAATTGCCGCCAAGGAGAGCGCAAGTGAACAAGACGTTGGCCAAGGGGACGGCCGCCTCGGCAAAGAAGGCTTCGGCCAAGGAGGCGCCGCTCGCCCAGGCCGAGGTGTCGGCCGCGCCCGCGCCGGGTGGCAACCGCTTCACCGACCGTTTTGCTCCGGCACGCACGCCGGCGCGCAGCCACGCCGAAGGCACCGCGGTGCCGCGGCCGCTGGCCAAGCCGGACCCGAAGCTGGCCAATGCCTGGAAGAACAAGACCGCCGCCGAGCTCAGCGAAGCCGAACTGCTGGCCATGCCGGACAGCGAGTACATGAACGAGAAGCAGCGCGAGTTCTTCCGGCTGCGGCTGCAGGCACAGAAAGAAGACTTGTTGTCCAACGCGGGCCAGACCACCGAGAACCTGCGCGAGGACACCTCGATCGTGCCCGACCCGGCCGACCGCGCGACCATCGAGGAAGAGCACGCGCTGGAGCTGCGCACGCGCGACCGCGAGCGCAAGCTGCTGAAGAAGATCGGCCAGTCGCTGGCGCGCGTGGAGTCCGGCGACTACGGCTACTGCGACGAACCCGGCGAGCCGATCGGCTTGGCGCGGCTGCTGGCACGACCGACCGCCACGCTGTCGCTCGAGGCGCAGCAGCGCCGCGAGATGAAGCAAAAGATGTTCGGCGACTGACGGCAGGCGATCGAAGGCCCGCGCGCGCGCCGCGGCCGCGATCAGCAATTCAACCCACACCGCAAGCATTGATGGCGGACGTCAAAGACGGCGAGAGCTTCTTTCGCAGGGTGGTCCGCTTCGTGGCCAACCCGTCTACCGACTGGGCCGACCTGGGTTCCAGGCAGGAGGACACGCGCGAACTCGACCTCGAGCGGTCCGAGCTCAAGGCGATGGTCGAGCGCAAGCGGCGCAACGACTTCGTCCGCCGCCGAGAGTTCGACATGTTGCGCAAGGTGCGCCGCGAGGGGCTGTCGCCGCAGCAGTTGGCCGCGCTCGGAGTGTCGTCGCGTATCGATGACTCGGAACTGCGCCAGGCCGACCACGCCGGCGCCCGCGCCGAGGCCGGCGTCAAGGCCAAGATCGACGAGATCGAGCAACAGATGGTCGGCGCTGCGCTCGTCGGGCCGGCCGCGCACCGGCCGTCGGGCTTCTTCAGCGCGCCAACCGAGCCCGCGGTGCTTGCGCGCTCGGGCCTGCCCCCGCCATCGGCCGAGCTGCCGCTGGATGCGCCGCCCGAAGCCCTGCCCGAGTTGCCCAAGCTGCACGACGCCGAGCTGACGATCGCAAGTGCCGCGGCACCGGTGTTCAACGCACCCGGGCTGCCGCCGCTGGCACCGACGTCGATGGCGGCGGCCAGCGACAGCGGCGAGTTCTCGCAGCGTTTCGGCGTCGAGGTCAGCGAGGTCGTGCACGACCCCGACCTGGACGAAGCCGTGATCACCTTCGCCAACGCCGATTTCGGGCCATGCGAACAAGCGTTGACGCAGCTGACCGCGCCGGGCGGAGCGCGCGCGCAGCATGCCGAAACCTGGCTGGTCCTGTTCGACCTGTACCGGGCCACCGGCCAGCAACAGCGCTTCGACGCGCTGGCCGCTGACTATGCGCACCAGTTCGGCTGGTCGGCGCCGCAGTGGTTCTCGCTGCCCAGCCTGGTCGCCGACGCCGTTGCCGTTGCCGACACCAGCCAGACCGATCCGCGCGCTGCAGCGCCGGCCCACGGCGAGGCCGGCTGGATCTGCCCCGAACTGCTGGACACCGACGCGGTGGCAAGGCTGCGCTCGCAAACTTTGCAGCTGCCGCTGCCGTGGGTCTTCGATTGGACCGCGTTGCGCCGCATCGACGCCGAAGCGGCCACGCAGCTGGCCGCGCTGTTGCGCCACTGGGGCATGCAGCCGCTCGAGCTGCGCTGGATCGCCGGCGAGACGCTGTTCGAGGTGCTGCACGAGGCCGCACCCACCGGCATGCGCGACGCCGACCCGGCCTTCTGGCAAGCCCGGCTCGAGGCGTTGAAGCTGGCCAACCGCGCCGACCAGTTCGACGAAGTGGCGATCGACTACTGCGTCACCTACGAAGTGTCGCCGCCGTCGTGGGAGCGCGCGCGCTGCAACCTGCGCATCGGCGGCTCGGGCCTGAACACGCACACGCCGGCGCTGTCGATGGTCAGCCAGTTGTCGACCGGCTTCATGGAGTCCGACATCATCGACGCTGGGGGCAGCGCCAGGCAGGTTGCAAACATCGAGCTCAGCGGACAACTGGTCGGCGACGCCAGCGACACACTGCAGCGGCTGGATGCGCAACTGGACGGCGCGCTGGTGGTCAACGTGTGCTGCGCGAAGCTGATCCGCGTGGACTTCATCGCCGCCGGCGACTTGCTCAACTGGGTGATGGCCAAGCGCGGCGAGAACCGCACGGTGCAGTTCGTCGACGCGCACCGCCTGGTGGCGCTGTTCTTCGGCGCGATGGGCATCAACGAACACGCGCGCGTGCAGGTGCGCAAGGTCTAGCGCGCGGCGGCGCTGCGCGCTGCGCCCCGGATACCGACCCGCGGCGCGACAATCGGGCTTGTGCATCGCCCAAGCGCCCCAAGCTGCCTGCCATGACTCCAGCCGAGCCGGCCGTGTTCCACGGCACCACCATCGTCAGCGTGCGCCGCGGCCGTCTGGTTGCCCTGGGCGGCGACGGCCAAGTGACGCTGGGCAACACCGTCGTCAAGTCGAGCGCGCGCAAGGTGCGCAAGCTGTACCGCGAACAGGTGCTGGCCGGTTTCGCCGGCGCCACCGCCGACGCCTTTACGCTGTTCGAACGCTTCGAGGCCAAGCTGGAAAAGCACCAGGGCCACCTGGTGCGCGCGGCGATCGAACTGACCAAGGACTGGCGCACCGACCGCATGCTGCGCCGTCTGGAAGCGATGCTGGCGGTGGCCGACCGCGAAGCCTCGCTGATCATCACCGGCAACGGCGACGTGCTCGAGCCCGAGCATGGCATCGTGGCCATCGGCTCGGGCGGCGCCTACGCGCAGGCCGCGGCGCGAGCGCTGCTGACGCACACCGAGATGGCCCCAGCCGAGATCGTGAAGAAGTCGCTGGAGATCGCCGGCGACATCTGCATCTACACCAACCAGAGCCACACCGTCGAGACGCTGGAATGAGCCGCTGCGCCCGCCGGGCGCAAGCGGGCGAACGCCGCACCGTGCACCCATGAGCCACATGACCCCCCAGGAGATCGTCTCCGAGCTCGACCGCCACATCGTCGGGCAGCGCAGCGCCAAACGTGCGGTGGCCATCGCCCTGCGCAACCGCTGGCGGCGCCAGCAGGTGGCCGAGCCGATGCGCGGCGAGATCACGCCGAAGAACATCCTGATGATCGGCCCCACCGGCGTGGGCAAGACCGAGATCGCACGCCGCCTGGCGCGGCTGGCCGATGCGCCCTTCATCAAGGTCGAGGCGACCAAGTTCACCGAGGTGGGCTACGTCGGCAAGGACGTGGACAGCATCGTGCGCGACCTGATGGATGTCGCGGTCAAGCAAGAGCGCGAGCTGCAGATGAAACGCAAGCGCGCATTGGCCGAAGACGCGGCCGAAGAGCGCGTGCTCGACATCCTGGTGCCGCCGCCGCGCGCCGAGTTCGGCCTGGGCGGCAGCAGCACGGCAGGCGCGGACAACACCGCGCGCCAGGTGATGCGCAAGCGGCTGCGCGAGGGCACGCTGAACGATCGCGAGATCGAGGTCGATCTGGCCGAAGCGCGGCCTTCGCTGGAGATCATGGGCCCGCAAGGCATGGAAGAGATGGCCGAGCAGCTCAAGGGGCTGTTCTCGCAACTGGGCCAGGGCAAGCGCAAGACGCGCAAGCTCAAGATCGGCGAAGCGCTGAAGCTGCTGGTCGACGAGGAGGCCGCCAAGCTGGTCAACGACGAGGAGATCAAGTCGGCCGCGCTGGCCAACGCCGAGGACAACGGCATCGTCTTCATCGACGAGATCGACAAGGTGGCGTCGCGCAGCGAGCAAAGCGGCGCCGAGGTGTCGCGCCAGGGCGTGCAGCGCGACCTGCTGCCGCTGGTGGAGGGCACCTCGGTGAACACCAAGTACGGCATGGTCAAGACCGACCACATCCTGTTCATCGCCTCGGGCGCGTTCCACCTGGCCAAGCCCAGCGACCTGATTCCCGAGCTGCAAGGGCGCTTTCCGATCCGTGTCGAGCTGGGATCGCTGAGCGTCGACGATTTCGAGGCGATCCTGACCAGCACCCACGCCAGCCTGGTCAAGCAGTACCAGGCGCTGCTCGCTACCGAGGGGCTGACGCTGGAAATCTCGCCGCAAGGGGTGCGCCGGCTCGCGCAGATCGCCTTCGACGTGAACGAGAGCACCGAGAACATCGGCGCGCGCCGGCTGGCCACCGTGATGGAGCGGCTGCTCGACGAGATCAGCTTCGATGCGCCCAACCTTCAAGGCCAGACCGTGCAGGTCGACGCGGCGCTGGTCGATGCGCGGCTCGCAGACCTGGCCAAGAACGAAGATCTGTCGCGCTACATCCTGTAGCGCACCCGGCGCATCGGGCGCGCGTCAGCGCGGCATGCGCCGCGACTGGATCTCGAGCAAGCCGTCGAAGATCAGCGAATCGACGGTCTCGAACGCCAGATCCGTGATCGGGGCCAGCTTCACGGCCGCGCCGCCGGTCATGTACAGCGCCGGTTCAGTGCCGGTGCGTTCCAGCAGCCTGCGATGCTGGCGCTCGACCGCACCGGCAATCGCGTTGGCGCCGCCGCTCATCAGCGCATCGCTGGTATTTGTCGGGAAGTCGACGACGTCGCCGGTCGGGAACTTCAGCCCGGCAGTACCCATCTCCAGCGCCTTGAGCATCAGGCCGAAGCCCGGCAGGATCAGCCCGCCGATGAAGCGGCCGTCGGCATCGATGGCATCGACGGTTGCGGCGGTGCCAATCATCACCACCAACGCCGGGCGCGGCGGCCCGCTGGCCAGCAGCCGCGCGCGCGCGCCGATCAACGCCACCCAGCGGTCGGCACCGAGGCGATTGGGATGGTCATAGCCGTTGATCAGGCCCGCCTCGGAGGCCGACGGCACCACCCAGTGCGGGTCGATATCCCACAGCTCCATCTGTTCTTCGACGCGGCGGCGCAGCGACTCGCCGGCAACGACGCAGCCGAGCATGCTGCTTGGTGCAGCCAGCCGGGCCCAGTCGGTCTCGGCCAGGTCGTCGATCGTCTCCAGGAACACCGCGCCGTGGGCGAGCAGCCGTGCGCCGGGGCGCGCACTGGCGTACTGGGCCCACTTCAATCGAGTGTTGCCAATGTCGATGGCGAGAAAACTCATGCACGACCTCGTTGCGGGACGCGCGAGCCTAGCAGCATGCGTTGCCCCGACTGCGGCGAAGGCCCGAGGGAAAACCATGAATCCGATCGGCGCTGCACGTCCGAGATGGCGACACGCTGCTTGCCGGTTTCCGTGATCGGAAGGATGGACGGGCCGTGTCCCACCCATACCCGCGGTGCGCGGATAGCGCGAGCGTGCAATTGCCGCAGCCAGAACCCACAATGCGCCCTGGACCATCCACTCAGACAGGGGTAGCCAGCCATGACCGATCTGTCCGCCGAATACAAGGCGCTCTCAGAGTACCGTCCGCGCCACAAGCCGCGCTTCGTGACCGCCGCATCGCTGTTCGATGGCCACGACGCCGCGATCAACATCATGCGGCGCATTCTGCAAAGCATGGGTGCCGAGGTCATTCACCTGGGACACAACCGCTCGGTAGAAGAAGTCGTGACCGCGGCGCTGCAAGAAGACGTTCAGGCCGTCGCGGTCAGCAGCTACCA
>CALBTN010000139.1 GCA_937967345.1 uncultured Rubrivivax sp.
ACCATGCCCACGCTGGGCTGTCGGGGTTATCCCAAATATTCACAAGCTCTCAGCCCGCCAGCGCCACCACCACCGCGCTTTCGTCGAGCACGGCGGCGGCGCGACTGCCGGCACGCAGACGATTGGGCCGCGCGGCGAACCCCACCAGCTGCATGCCGCCGGCCAGCGTGACGCTCAGCTCGTCGCGCTGCACGCCACGCGAGACGCGCAGCACGCGCCCCGCGAGCAGGTTCACACCCGCGTCAGGGTGGGCGTCGGGCTCGAACGGCTGCACGCGCACCGCGGTGGCCTTGCACAACGCCAAGACCGCCTGACCCGACGACAGGCCCAGCAGCTCGGCACTTTCGCGCGTGATCAGCGAGGCCAGTTCGCCGCCGCCGGCCAACGCCAGCAGCACGCGCACCATCGGATCGCGTGCGCCGGCGCTTTCCAGTCGCGCCACGGTGCAGCGCAGGTGGTTGCGCATGCTGGTGCGCGGGCCGCCCAGCAGTCGCGCCGACGGGTCATTGAAGCGCGCCAGCACGTCACGGCGCGCGGCGTCCATCTGGCCGGCGGCTTCCAGCAGCCGCGCCCCGGCCGTCGTCAGGCGCGCGCCACCGCCGCCGGCGCCGCCCACGCTGCTATCCACCAACGGCTCGCCGGCCAGGTTGGTCAGGGTATGGATGGCCTGCCAGGCCGCCTTGTAGCTGATGCCCGCCACGCGCGCGGCCTGCGAGATGGAGCCGTGCAGCGCCACCAGGTGCAGGATCTCGAGGCGCTTGTCGGCCTGGGCATAGCCCATCGCCCGCGCCGACAACGCCCGCTCGCCCATGGCGGTGATTGTGTGGCAGGCGCCATCGGCGGCACCCACACGCCGCGTTGCCGCGATGCTGGCGGCATGAACGCACGACGCGTCAGTCGATCGGCACGATGCGGATGCGCGACGGATCGCCGGTCTGTGCACCGGCATCGACGACGAACAGCCGGCGATGGCGCTCGTCCAGCGCGACGCCGCGCACGCGGCCCCAGCCGGTGGCCAGCGTGCGCACCTCGCCCCTGGGGTTGACCTGGTACAGCGAGCCGCCGCTGCCACCGAAGTACAGCGTGCCGTCGGACGCAGCGGTCATCAAGTCCAGTTGGTCGCTGGTGAGAAACGCGGAGACCACGCGCGCATCGGCCGCCGTCGCGGGCCGCGCGCGCACTGCAGCCAGCGAGAAGACCAGCAGCTGTGCCGTGTTCTGGTCGGTGACGAACAGTTGGTCGCCCACCACCGCCAGCCCGGCCGGCTTGCCCAGCCCGGTGATCAACTCACGCTCGCTGCCCTGACCGCCCTGCACGCTCAGCTCGCTGATGGTGCCGGTGGCGCCGCCGGCACGGCCGCCGCGGAACCAGCCGACCAGAAGCTTGGCGTCCGGCGTGCGCGCAAGGCCGATGCGCCGGCGCTGCGGGTCAAGCCCGTTCAAGTCGTAGGCGGCGCCCGTCCCCGGCACCACCACCACGGCGCCGTGCTGGCCGAAGCCGAAGCGCGTGACGTAGAAGGTGCCAGCCGCATCGCGCGTGAGCTGTCCGAGGTTGGCTCCGCTGGCCGGCGGCGGCGTCAGCGTGGCGGCCACGCTGAAGCCCTGCTGGCCGTCCCAGGCCTTGATCGCGTTGACATCGTCGTCGCCCAGGTACAGGCGCGACTCGGCGCTGTCCCAGTACAAGCCGTTGAGCTTGGCGGTGATCGGGATTTCGGTCGGGCCGCGGTCGACGATGGCGTCATCGTCACCGCCGCAGGCGCTGAGCGACAGCAGCGCCACCAGCGCGCCGGCCCACAGCACACGCGCCGTGCGGGTCCACGGCGCGGGGCCGCATGCGGGTTGGAGAAGGGTGCGGATAGTCATGTCAGCCTCGTCGATCGAAGAGCGGAAGAAGAAAGAGGTGTCGAACTCGTTATTCTATTGATGAATAGCGATCCCTCTACCACCGACGACGAAGGCTCCACACCATGCACGCAGCCACGCCACGACCCCACTCCCGCATCCGCCGCGCCGCCTTGTGCGCGCTGGCCGCGACGCTGGCCGCCAGTGCCTGCGGCGGCTCGGACGGTGTCGTCGACTCGACCGGCTCAGGCGGGCCCGGGAACACCGGCACCCCGCCGAGCGCTCCCTGGACCTGGGAGCTGCCCGCCGGCTTCGCGCCCCCGCGGGTGCCGACCGACAACCCGATGAACGCGGCCAAGGTCGAGCTGGGCCGGCAGCTGTTCTTCGACACCCGGCTGTCGGGCAACGGCACGCTGGCGTGCGCCAGCTGCCACGCGCCGGAACGCGCGTTCGCCGAGAACCGCGCGCTCGGGCGCGGCTCGACCGGGCAGAACCACCCGCGCAACACGCCGACGCTGATCAACGCGGCCTACCAGGTCACGCTGGACTGGGCCAACCCGGCGCCGCGCACGCTGGAGCAGCAGATGCGCACGCCGCTGTTCGGCACGAACCCGATCGAGATGGGCGTCAACGACGACAACCGCGAACAGATCATCGAGCGGCTGCGCACGCACGCCGAGTACCCCGGGCGCTTCGCCGCCGCCTTCGCCGGCGAGGCAGCCCCGCTGCATTGGGACAACATCATCAAGGCAATCGCCGCGTTCGAGCGCACGCTGGTATCGGCCGGCAGCCGCTGGGACCAGGCACGCGCTGGCCAGATCACGTTGGAGCCGGCCGAACAGCGCGGCGAGCAACTGTTCTTCGGCACGCAGGCGCTGTGCGCGCAGTGCCACGGCGGGCCCAACCTGGGTGGCGCCTTCGTCGACAGCACACAACGCGTGGGCGAGCCGGCGTTCCACAACATCGGCTTGTTCAACATCGGCGGCAGCGGTGCGTATCCGGCGCCGAACCGCGGCCTGCTCGAATTCACTGGCCGAGCCGAGGACATGGGCAGGTTCCGCGCCCCGAGCCTGCGCAACGTCGAGCTCACCGCGCCGTACTTCCACGATGGCAGCGTTGCGACGCTGGAAGGCGCGCTCGACATCCACGCCGCTGGCGGACGCGACATGGGCCCCGGGCTGTACGCCGGCGACGGCCGCCGCAACCCCTTCAAGGATCCGCTGATCGACCGCATCCGCATCGACGCGCTGGACAAGGCAGACCTGATCGCGTTCCTGAAAACGCTGAGCGACACCGGCGTGGCCAGGAATCCGCGATTTGCCGACCCTGCCGTGAACTGAGAGTGACCGCCCTGCACGGTCGCACCGACACCGCTCGACGCGGCTGGCGCAGACCTCGACGCCGCATTGGCGGAACTACCCGCCTGACGCGCGCAGGCGCTGCGCTATCGTCGCCGCTCCTCGAACCCCCGTTGTTGGAGCCGCAGACATGAGCACGAGTCTTGCCCCGTTGCGCACCCGATTGGCCTTGGCCGCGTCGGCGCTGGCGCTGGCGCTGCCCTGGACCCCCGCGGCCGCGCAGCAGAAGTTCGTCACCATCGGCACCGGCGGCGTCACCGGCGTGTACTACGCGGCTGGCGGCGCGATCTGCCGGCTGGTCAACAAGGACCGCGCCAAGCACGGCATCCGCTGCTCGGTGGAATCCACCGGCGGCTCGGTGTTCAACGTCAACACCATCAAGTCCGGCGAGCTCGACCTGGGCTTCGCCCAAAGCGACGTGCAGTACAACGCCTACAAGGGCCTGGGCGCGTTCAAGGATGCCGGCGCGTGGACTGACGAGCGCGCGGTGTTCTCGGTGCACCCCGAGCCCTTCACCGTGGTGGCGCGCAAGGACGCCGGCATCAAGGAGTTCACCGACTTCAAGGGCAAGCGCTTCAACGTCGGCAACCCCGGCTCGGGCACGCGCGCGTCGATGGAAGAGCTGCTCGAGCGCATGGGCTGGAAGCTCAGCACCTTCTCGCTGGCGTCGGAGCTGAAGGCCGACGAGCACGGCCCCGCGCTGTGCGACGGCAAGATCGACGGCTTCTTCTACGGCGTGGGCCACCCGTCGGCCAACATCCAGGACCCGACCACCTCCTGCGGCGCCAAGCTGGTGCCGCTGACCGGGCGCGTGATCGACAAGCTGGTCGAGGACAAGCCCTATTACGCCAAGGCGGTGATCCCGGCCGGTCTGTACCCGAACAACCCCGAGGCCACGCAAACCTACGGCGTACTGGCCACGGTGGTGTCGTCGGCCAAGGTGCCGGCCGATACGGTGTACGTGGTGGTCAAGGCGGTGTTCGACAACTTCGACGAGTTCAAGAAGCTGCACCCGGCGCTGGCACATCTGAAGCCCGAGAACATGATCCGCGACGGCCTGTCGGCACCGCTGCACGAAGGCGCGCTGCGCTACTACAAGGAAAAGGGCTGGATCAAGTAGGGTGCGGGCACCATCCGCTGCGCGGCAAGACACCCTCACCCCTGCCCTGTCCCGCCCGGCGGGACAGGGCGCAATCCAAGATCACCGCCGCCGCAGCAGGCTGCAATGGCTGCCCCTGTCCCCCGGCCACCGGGGACAGGGTTGGGGTGAGGGGGCAAGCGCGCCACGGCCCACCCCATCCGCCAACCCAGCCATCCCTTGAGCACCGACCTCGAAAAGGCCCCGGCCGCCTTGCAGCAGCTGGTGGCCGACGCCGATACCGGCCGGCGCGAGCCCGCGGGCCTGGCCGGCAAGCTGATCTTCGGCACCGCACTGGCGTGGACGTTGTTCCAGCTGTGGTATGCGTCGCCGCTGCCCTTCGTGCTGCGCATGGGCGTGCTCAACGACACCGAGGCACGCTCGGTGCACCTGGCCTTTGCGCTGTTCCTCGCCTTCCTGGCGTGGCCGGCGCTGAAACGCTCGCCGCGCGAGCGCATCCCCGCGATCGACTGGCTGCTCGCTCTGGCCGGCGCCTTTGCCGGCGGCTACCTGCTGCTGTTCTACGCGCAACTGGCCACCCGCCCCGGGCAGCCGACGGCGCTGGACATCGCCGCCGCCAGCGCCGGGCTGGTGCTGCTGCTCGAAGCCACGCGCCGCACGGTGGGCTGGCCGATGGCGGCGCTGGCGGTGCTGTTCATCGTCTACAGCCTGTTCGGGCCCTACATGCCCGAGGTGATCGCGCACAAGGGCGCTTCGCTGAACCGGCTGCTGTCGCACATGTGGCTGACCACCGAGGGCGTGTTCGGCATCGCGCTGGGCGTGTCGACCAGCACCATCTTCGTCTACGTGCTGTTCGGCGCGCTGCTCGACCGCGCCGGCGGCGGCAACTACATGATGCAGGTCAGCTTCGCCGCTTTAGGCCACCTGCGCGGCGGGCCGGCCAAGGTGGCGGTGGTGTCGTCGGCGCTGAACGGCATGATCAGCGGCAGCTCGGTCAGCAATGTGGTCTCGGGCGGCATCTTCACCATCCCGCTGATGAAGAAGGCCGGCTACGGCGGCGTCAAGGCCGGCGCGATCGAGACCATGAGCTCGGTGGACGGCCAGATCATGCCGCCGGTGATGGGCGCGGCGGCCTTCCTGATGGTCGAGTACGTCGGCATCCCGTACAGCGAGGTGGTCAAGCACGCGCTGCTGCCGGCGCTGCTGTCGTACATCGGGTTGTTCTACATCGTGCACCTGGAAGCACTGAAGCTGGGCATGCAGCCGATCGTGCGGCGCGAGGCGCGCGCGCTGCGGCACAAGGCGCTGCGCTTCGGGCTGGGGCTGTCGGGCAGCGTGGTCGTGGTGGCGCTGCTGTACTACCTGCTCGCGGCAACCCAGGCGCTGCTGGGCGCGGGCGCACCGTACGCGATCGGCGCGATCATGGTCGCGCTGTACCTGATCACGCTGCGCCTGGCTGCGCGCTGCCCCGATCTGCCGCAGGACATCGACGTCGAGCAGCCGCGCGCGATGGACACCTGGCCCACCGTGCAAGCCGGGCTGCACTACCTGCTGCCGATCGGCACGCTGGTGTGGTGCCTGATGGTCGAAGAGCTGTCGCCGGCGCTGGCCGCGTTCTGGGCGATCGCCGTGTTGTTGCTGCTGACGGGCACGCAGCGCTGGCTGACCGCGTGGTTTCGCGGCCAGCCGCGGCGCGGCACGCTGCGCGCCGGCGGCGCCGAGCTGGTGCAGGGGCTGAACGACGGCGCACGCAACATGATCGGCATCGGCGTGGCC
>CALBTN010000140.1 GCA_937967345.1 uncultured Rubrivivax sp.
GGAGGGGGCTCGGGGGAGCGGTGCACAGCGCCCCGGGCGCAAAGCGGCCTGCGGCCGCTTTGCGCCGTGAGCGCCCGTGCGCTCTCATGAGCCCGATCGCGAATCAGCCTCCAGCGCCAGGTCCAGCATCAACTCGATGCGCGCCTGCCACGGCGTGAGCGCGGCGTAGCTGGGCAGCGCATCGGCAGGCGCGCCGAACACGCCGCTGCCCAGACAACGCGACGCGCGCACCACCGTCACACCGGCCGCGCGCGCACGCTGTGCCGCTTGCGCCAGTGCCTCGTGCACAGTGCCGTTGCCGGTGCCGGCGATGACGATGCCTTGCGTACCGCTGGCCACCAGCGCGTCGATCAGCCCGCCTCGCGCGCCGGCGTGGCTGGTGACGATGTCGACCACCGGCCAGTCGCGCAGGCCGTCGGCCAGGCGCTGCGCCGCCGGGTGCGGCGCGATCGGCGGCAACTCGCGAAAGCGCCGCAGCACGCCGTCTTGCAGCAGCCCCAGCGGTCCGGCGTCACCGCCGCTGAAGGCATCGAGCTGCCAGCCGTGCAGCTTGCGCAGGTCTGCCGCGGCATACACCCGGGCACCAAGCACGGCCTGCACGCCGCACCACGCCGCGCTGCGCGCGAGCGTCACTGCATCGGCCAGGTTCTGCGGCCCGTCGGCCAGCAGCGCGTTGGCCGGGCGCATTGCCGCGGTCAGCACCACCGGCTTGGTTGGCGCCAGCACGCGGTGCAGGAAGTACGCGGTCTCCTCCAGCGTGTCGGTGCCGTGCGTGACGACGACACCGCGCACCGCCGGGTTCGCCAGGTGGCCGGCGACCGCGCCAGCCAGCAAGCGCCAGGTGGCGTGGTCCATGTCCTTGCTGTCGAGCTGCGCCAGCTGTTCGCACTCGAGCGGCAGGCCCGCCAGCATCGGCACGGCTGCGACCAGCGATCGCACGTCCAGGCTGGCAGCGCGATAGCCGACGCTGTCGCCGCCGTGCTCGGCGGTGCCGGCGATGGTGCCGCCGGTACCCACGATCACCACCAGGTCGCCGCTGCTTGCCATGATCTGGCCTTCTGGATGAAAATACAGCTACTGGACAAATCAACAGATCACGCGATGATCGACAGCGCCAAACTGATCGACAGCCCCAAGCTCACCGAGCGTCAGCAGCAGATCCTGGACCTGGTGCAAAGCGCGATCGAGCGCACCGGTGCGCCGCCCACGCGCGCCGAGATCGCTGCCGAACTGGGTTTTCGCTCGGCCAACGCCGCTGAAGAACATCTGCAGGCGCTGGCGCGAAAAGGGGTCATCGAACTGGTCGGGGGCACGTCGCGCGGCATTCGTTTGAAGTCTGACACATTGCGTGCGCTCAACGCTGCGCGCTTCAGCCAGTTCGGCAAGCAGTACAGCCTGCCGCTGCCCAGCCTGGCGCAGCTGAACCTGCCGCTGGTCGGGCGCGTCGCCGCCGGCGCGCCGATCCTTGCCCAGGAGCACATCGATCAGCACTACCTGATGGAGTCCAGCCTGTTCACGCGCCGGCCCGACTATCTGCTCAAGGTGCGCGGCATGAGCATGCGCGACGCCGGCATCCTGGATGGCGATCTGCTCGCGGTGCAGAAGTCGGTCGAGGCCAAGAACGGCCAGATCGTCGTCGCGCGTATCGGCGACGAGGTCACCGTCAAGCGCTTCCGCCGCACCAAGGCCGGCATCGAGCTGATCCCGGAGAACCCCGAGTTCAGCACGCTGCGCGTCGCCGCCGGGGACGACAGCTTCGTGCTCGAGGGCTTGGCGGTGGGCCTGATCCGCAACACGATGCTGATGTGAGCCCGACACCGCGGCCGCGCGGCGCTTCGCTCGCGCCGACCGCCCGATCCAAGCCCCTCAAGCCACCCAAGCCACCGCGGCCGCCCAGGCCGCCCAAGGCGGCCTGGGCGGCCGAGTGCCACGACCTGGAGCAGCTACCCAACATCGGCCCGGCGATGGCGGCCGATCTTCGCCGCCTGGGCATTCATCATCCAGCCGAGTTGCGCTCGCGCGATCCGCTGCAGCTGTACCAGGCACTGGGCGACGCCAACGGCAGGCGCCAGGATCCCTGCGTGCTCGACACCTTCATCGCTGCCATCGAGTTCATGCGCGGCGCCGCACCGCGACCGTGGTGGCACTACACCGCGCAGCGCAAGCGCATGTTCGGGCCGCTGTAAAGCGCCGCACTCAGGCCGGCCGGGCCCGCGCGCTCGGCGGCGCTCGAGCGGGGCCGCATCGGCACCGGCCCACCGCAACGAACTGGCGCCGCTTGAGGCCGTTGTTCAGGCCTTAGCACGGTGCGTGAATTCGAACAATGCGCTCAAGTTCGCAGCGTCGTGTCCGAAGTCACAGCCATGATTTCTTTCAGAGTGCTCCGCCGCCCCCGCTATCGCGACACGCTGGCGTCGCGCATCGGCTGGCACACCGAGGTGTGCCCGCCGTCGCTGCGCCACGCACCGCAATCGCCGTGGAACCGGTTGTGGTTCTGGCTGCTCGCGCCAGGCCCGCTGCGCTCGTCGCCGCCGCTGCACCGCCTGCCGCCGGTGCGGCAGGACTTTCTGGACAGCCTCAGCGACCTGCCCCAGGCGAGCACCGACGCGCTGCGCGCGCGCATCGGCCAGGCCCATTCGCTGCGCGACCTGTGGCACCTGCGCGCCGAGCTGTACCACGTGCTCGCGTTGAACCACGACCAGCGCGAGGCCGAGCAGCGGCTGACCCAGCTGAACCGCCACTTCCCGACGCGCGCGCCGCGCTCGGGCATCGTGCCGCTGCTGTCTTGAGTGCGCGCGGACCGCG
Source organism: uncultured Rubrivivax sp. (assembly GCA_937967345.1). Taxonomy (GTDB): domain Bacteria; phylum Pseudomonadota; class Gammaproteobacteria; order Burkholderiales; family Burkholderiaceae_C; genus Rubrivivax. The sequence continues at coordinate 2,806 of CALBTN010000140.1, forward strand.
GGGTCCGCGCTTGTCCGTGAGCCGATGTCGACGCGGTGCGAGCGCGTGGCGCGCGCCGGCGTCATCGGCGATGCGCGGCGGTGCAGAATGCCCGTCGCCATGAACATCATCATCCTCGACGACTATCAGGACGCGGTGCGCAAGCTCAAGTGCGCGAGCAAGCTCGAAGCACTGAACGCCAAGGTCTTCACCAACACCGTCAAGGGCATCGGCCAGCTGTCGGTGCGGCTGCGTGATGCCGACGTGCTGGTGTTGATCCGCGAGCGCACGCACTTTCCGCGCCAGTTGCTCGAGAAGCTGCCCAAGCTGAAGCTGATCTCGCAGACCGGCAAGGTCGGCAGCCACATCGACCTGGCCGCCTGCACCAAGCAGGGCATCGCGGTGGCCGAAGGCGTGGGCTCGCCGGTGGCGCCGGCCGAGCTGACCTGGGCCTTGATCATGGCCAGCATGCGCCGGCTGCCGCAATACATCGGCAACCTGAAGCACGGCGCGTGGCAGCAGTCGGGGCTGAAGGCGGCATCGATGCCGCCGAACTTCGGCATCGGCCAGGTGCTCGCAGGCCGCCTGCTGGGCATCTGGGGTTACGGGCGCATCGGCCAGATCGTGGCCGCTTACGGCCGCGCGTTCGGCATGCGCGTGTGCGTGTGGGGCAGCGAGGCCGCGCGCGCCAAGGCGCTGGCCGATGGCTTCGTCGCCGCGCAGTCGTGCCACAGCCTGTTCGAGGAATGCGACGTGCTCAGCGTGCACCTGCGGCTGAGCGAACGCACCCAGGGCATCATCACGCTGGAAGACCTGTCGCGCATGAAGCCGACCGCGCTGTTCGTCAACACCTCGCGCGCCGAGCTGGTCAAGGAGCACGCGCTGGTGTCGGCGCTGAACCGCGGCCGCCCCGGCATGGCGGCGATCGACGTGTTCGAGGCCGAGCCCATCCTGCAAGGCCACCCGCTGCTGCGGCTAGAAAACGCGGTGTGCACGCCGCACATCGGCTACGTCGAGCAAGACAGCTACGAGATGTACTTCAGCGCCGCCTTCGACAACGTGGTGAACTTCGTGGCCAACAACCCGACCCACATCGTCAACCCCGAGGCGCTGAAGGTGCTGCGCTGACCCGCGCCCGGCGACCGGGTCAGGGTCGCCACGACACGGTCTGAAGCTACAGGAAGCGCTCGAGCAGCCGCTTCGAATGGCGGTCCAGCCTGGCGAAGTCGCGCACCAAGAACTGCAGCCCGTGGTTGTCGGCGATCAGCAGCATGGTGCGGCCGATGCGGCGGATGTCTTCTTCGCCCTTGAGCACGAACTGCGTCGCGCCGCGGTCGGTGTCGACGCGCCAGCGGCTGGGCGTGGAAAAGCTGCTGACCTCGCGCAGCCGCAGGATCTCGGGCACGAACTCGCGCGCGGCCAGTTCCTCGTCGACCAGCGCGCGCTGCGCAGGCGGCAGATCATCCAGATGGTCGACCCAGGCCAGCTCGCGCCCGCCTGCGCTGACCAGCGACAGGCCCTCGCCGGGCGCGCCGATCGGGAACGCCCGCACCGGCAGCACGCCGGCATGCTCGACGCCGTCGGCATCGCGCAGCACCAGTTGGCCGAAGGCATTGCGGCACAACTCGAACGACATGCCGCCACGCCGCGCATCCGCTGCGGCGCCGGTCGCTGCCCCAGGGCCGCCGCTCACGGTTGCACCCCGCTGTGCAGCGCCGCGTGGCTGTGCGCCGCGCTGGCCAGTTGCGCGGCAATCACCGGCTCGGCGCCCTGCCCGTCGCCGTCGCCTTCACCACCGTCGACGCGCCGCGCCTGCGCTTCGTACAGCCTGAAGTAGGCGCCGCGGCGCTCGATCAGCGTGTCGTGCGGGCCGACCTCGACGATGCGCCCAGCGTCCATCACCACCAGCCGGTCGGCCTTGCGCAGCGTCGACAGCCGGTGCGCGATGGCGATGGTGGTGCGCCCCTGCACCAGGTTGTCCAGCGCGCGCTGGATCTCCTTCTCGGTCTCGGTGTCCACTGCCGACGTGGCCTCGTCCATGATCAGGATGCGCGGGTCGATCAGCAGCGCGCGCGCAATGCTGATGCGCTGGCGCTCGCCGCCCGACAGCCCCTGGCCGCGCTCGCCGACCAGGCTGTCGTAGCCCTGCGGCAGCCGCAGGATGAACTCGTGCGCGTGCGCGGCGCGCGCCGCGGCGACGATTTCGCTGCGCGTGGCCTGCGGCTTGCCGTAGGCGATGTTCTCGGCCACGGTGCCGAAGAACAGGAACGGCTCTTGCAGCACCAGGCCGATGTGGCGCCGGTAGTCGGCCACGCCGAAGCGGCGCAGGTCGGTGCCGTCGACCGCGATCGCGCCGTCGCTGACGTCGTAGAAGCGGCAGATCAGGTTGACCAGCGTGCTCTTTCCTGAGCCGCTGTGGCCGACCAGGCCGATCATCTCGCCCGGGCGGATGTCCAGGTCCACGCCGCGGATCACGCTGCGGCTGCCGTAGCGGAAGTGCACGCCGCGCAGTTCGATCTGCCCTTGCAGGCGCTGGATCGGCACCGGCTCGGCCGGCTCGGGCACGTTGCTGACATGGTCCAGGATGTCGAAGATGCGCTTGGCACCGGCCGCGGCCTTTTGCGTGACGCTGACGATGCGGCTCATCGAATCCAGCCGGGTATAGAAGCGCCCGATGTAGGCGATGAACGCGGCGAGCACACCCACCGTGATGCGCCCGCGGCTGACCTGCCAGATGCCGAAGCCCCACACCACCAGCAGTCCGATGTCGGTCAGCAGCGACACCGTCGGCGAGAACAGGCTCCAGGTCTTGTTCAGCTTGTCGTTGACCGCGAGATTCAGCCGGTTGGCCTCGCGAAAACGCGCCGCCTCACGCCCTTCCTGGGCGAAGGCCTTGACCACGCGGATGCCGGGAATGGTGTCGGCCAGCACGTTGGTGACGTCGCCCCAGACGCGGTCGATCTTCTCGAAGCCGGTGCGCAGCCGGTCGCGCACGAGGTGGATCATCCAGGCGATGAAAGGCAGCGGCACCAGCGTGGCCAATGCCAGGCCGGGGTCGATCGACAGCAGGATCGCCGCGGTCATGCCGATCATCAGCACGTCGGTGGCGAAGTCCAGCGCGTGCAGCGACAGGAACACCGAGATGCGGTCGGTTTCGGAGCCGATGCGCGCCATCAGGTCGCCGGTGCGCTTGGCGCCGAAGTAGTCCAGGCTCAGCTTCAGCAGGTGTTCGAAGGCGGCGGTGCGCAGGTCGGCCGCCACGCGCTCGGACACCAGCGCCAGCAGCCAGGTGCGCGCCCAGCCCAGGCTCCAGGCCAGCAGCGCCGAACCCAGCAGCCCGGCAAGTAACAGGAGCACGTAATTCGTATCGATGTGTTGCCCGCCTTGGAACGGGATCAACACCTTGTCCATCAGCGGAATCGTCAGGTACGGCGGCACCAGCGTCGCCGCGGTCGACGCCAGCGTCAGCGCGAAGCCCAGCATCAACTGCCAGCGGTACGGCCGCGCGAAGCGCCCCAGCCGCAGCAGCACCCAGGTCGATGGCGGCACCGGCGACTCGCGCGCCAGCACCGCATCGTCGTCGGCACTGTCG
>CALBTN010000141.1 GCA_937967345.1 uncultured Rubrivivax sp.
CGCCCACACGCTGCTGCGCCAGTTGCACGCTCAGCAGGTACAGCGCGTAGTCCACGCCGATGCCCACGCCCAGCGCCACCACCGGCAGCGTCGCCACCTTGACGCCGATGCCCAAGCCCACCATCAGCGCCTCGCACAGGAACGAGGTCACCACCAGCGGCACGATCGCCACCACCACCGCGCGCCAGTTGCGAAAGGTGATGAAGCACAGCACCGTCACCGCCGCATACACGAGCAGCAGCATCTGCGTCCACGCCTGGCGCACGACGATGTTGGTCGCCGCGTCGATGCCGGCGCTGCCTGCGGCGAGCAGGAACTGGCGCTGCGGCGTGCTGTGTGCGGCGGCGAACTCGGCGCCAGCCTGCACCACGCGGTCCAGCGTCTCGGCGCGATGGTCCGACAGGTAGGCGATGACCGGCATCACCGAGCATTCGGTGTTGAACAGCTCGGGGTTGTTGACGCTGGCCTGCTGGGCGCCGTAGTTCAGCACGTCCTGGTTGCGCGAGATCGTCAGCCACTTCGGGCTGCCTTCGTTGCTGCCGGCGGTGATGCGGCGCACCGCGTCGGGCAGCGACACCGTGGTCTGCACGCCCGGCACCTGCCGCAGGTCCCACGCCAGCCGGTCGGCCTCGACCAGCGTTTGGTACTTCAGGCAGCCTTCCTTCTCGGTCTTCACGATCACGGCGAACTGGTCGCTGGACAGCGAGTAGTTGGCGGTGATGTAGGCGTTGTCCTGGTTGTAGCGCGAATCGGTGCGCAGCTCCGGCGCGCCGGCGTCGAGATCGCCGATCTTCAGGTGATGTCCGGCATAGACGCCGAAGGCCAGCAGCACCGCCGCACTCAGCACGGCCGTGGTCGCCCAGCGCCGTTCGGTGAAGCGCTCCAGCACCTGCCAGACCCGGTTCATGCCGTGTGGCGTGTCGTCGTCGGACCTCAGGCTGCGTGCGGCGGCGGTGGGGCTGACACCGACATACGACAGCAGCACCGGCAGCAGGATCAGATTGGTCAGGATCAGCACCGCCACACCGATGCTCGCCGTCAGCGCCAGATCCTGGATCACCGGGATGTCGATGACCATCAGCACGCCGAAGCCGACCGCGTCGGCGAGCAGTGCGGTCAGCCCGGCGAGGAACAGGCGGCGGAAGGTGTAGCGTGCGGCGACCAGCTTGTGCGCGCCGCGGCCGATGTCCTGCATGATGCCGTTCATCTTCTGCGCGCCGTGCGACACGCCGATGGCGAAGACGAGGAAGGGCACGAGGATCGAGTACGGGTCGATCTCGAAGCCGAACGCTGCGACCAGCCCGAGCTGCCACAGCACCGCCACCAGCGAGCAGGCGATGACCAGCACCGTGCTGCGCACGCAGCGTGTGTAGTAATAGATGATGGCCGCGGCCACCGCGGCGGCGAAGGCGAAATACAGCGCGACGCGGAACAAGCCCTCGATCAGGTCGCCGACCAGCTTGGCGAAGCCGATGACGTGCATCTTCACCGCCGGCGCCTGGCCCGGCGTGGCCTGCTCGTATTTGGTGCGGATGCTTTCGATCTGCTGCGACAACACGCGGTAGTCGATGCGCTGGCCGGTCGTCGGGTCCTTGTCGAGCAGCGGCACGACGATCATGCTCGACTTGAAGTTGTTGCCGACCAGGCTGCCGACGATGCCGGCGCGCGCGATGTTGCCGCGCAGCTGCTCGGTCGCCTTGGCCGAGCCGTCGTAGTTGTCGGGCATCACGGGGCCGCCGCGGAAACCCTCTTCGGTAACTTCGGTCCAGCGCACCGCCGGCGACCACAGCGACTTGACCCAGGCGCGGTCGACTCCCGGCGTCAGCACCAGCTCGTCGTTGATCTTGCGCAGCGCTTCCTGGTACTTGGCGTCGTAGATGTCGCCGGCAGGGTTCTCGACCACGATACGCAGCGAGTTGCCGAGGCTGCGCAGCTCGTTGCGGTTCTCCAGATAGTTCTGGATGTACGGATGACCGACCGGCAGCATGCGCTCGAAGCTGGCGTTCAGCGTCAGCCGGGTCGCGGCCAGGAAGCCCAGCACCAGCGTGATCAGTGCGCACAGCACGATCACCGCGCGGCGGTTGTTGAAGATCAGGCGCTCGAGGCGCGAGCCGGTATTCGGGTCGAAGCTGTCGAGGCCGCCCGGCGCGGGCTGGTCATCGGTGGTGGAGGCGTGCATGGTCGTCTCTGGACAAATCTCGAAGGGTTCAGGGTTGCGTCGGCAGCGCCTGCGGCGCCAGGCCGCGCGGGCCGCCGACGACGATCGTCGACGCGCCGGCCAGCGCCACGGCCGCGGCCGGCAGCGGCTTGTCGAGCTTGACGGGCGCGAAGCTGGCGCCGTCGTTGCGGCTGATCAGTACATGGCCGGCCTGGCTGACGATGACGATGCGGCGCTGCGCATCGGTGCTGCTGGCCGTCAGGCCGACCTGCAGCCCGGTCGTCACCGGCTGCCAGCTGCTGCCGGCGTCGGTGCTGCGCAGCACCGTGCCGCGCAGGCCATGGACGATCAGCGCCTGCGGCGTGCCGGTGATGCCGAACAAGGTGCCCTTGTAGGGCAGCTCGATGGCGCGAAAGCGCCCGTCGACGCCCGCGTTGCGATCGAGCTTTAGGAACAGCCCCTGCTCGGCGGCGATGTAGACCTCGCCGCCGATGGCGCGCACCGCATACAGGTGCAGCGCCTTCGGGTTGTCGATCGCATGCAGCATCGGCTGCCAGCTGGCGCCGCCGTCGCCGGTGCGGAAGATCAGGCCGAACGCGCCGACCAGATAGCCGGTGTTTGCATCCTCGAAGGCGATGTCGAGGAAGGAATTCTCCGGGCCCTGCGCGGCGAAGCGCTCGGACTCGGCGAGCAGCGCCGCGGCGAGCTTGTCGTCGCCCAGCTTGGCCGCCTCGCGCTTGTAGTAGTCGACCATCAGCGCGCCGATCTGGCGCCCGTCGAGCGCGCGCGTCCAGGTCGCGCCGGCGTCCTTGCTGCGCAGCACGATGCCGTCGTGGCCGACCGCCCAGCCGTCGGTAGGCGTCGGGAAGCTCACCGCCACGAGGTCGGAGCTGACCGGCACGTCGGCCTGGCGCCATGTCGTGCCGCGGTCGTCGGACAGCAGCACGTCGCCGCGCTGACCGACGGCGACGATGCGTTCGCCGGCCAGTGCCAGGCCGTTGATCAGCGCGTGCTGCGCCAGTGGCGTTTTCATGGCGGGCTGGTCGAGCACGTCCTGCCAGGGGTCGCCGGCCGGCGTCGACGCCAGTGCCGCGCCGATGACGACCAGCGCAAAGGTCCACGCTGCTGTGCGTTTGAACATGATGTCTCCCGTTTGTGCGCCGGCGGTGGCAGGCCTTGCATGGCCGCGCCGCGGCATTGCGGATCGTGGGCGCAAGTGTCGACGCCGTGACCCGCGCAAGGCCCCCTCTCGTCAGGGGGGAGCGGAGTTTTCGCTGTCGATTGCTCGTGCCTTCGACGTCGGTGCGTCGTCCAGGGTCGTCAGGCGCCTGTGCTGGGCACACTTGCGTACCGGCCAAGCACCATTGCCCCGCAGTCTGGTAGGCTGGCGTGGTGAGAGTGACGCGCTACTTTGAGGCGATCCGCAGCCGGCCCGATCGCGCAATCATTCAGGACGCGTGGATCGAGCGCGTCATCCGCGAACCGGTGCGAGAGTTGGTTCAGGCCGACGGGCGAGTCCGCCGCTGGGCCCCAGTTCCCGAGATGCAGAATCGCTTCCTGCGCGTGATCCTGCTGGAGGACGGAGCAACCGTCCACAACGCGTTTTTCGACAGAGGGTTCGTGCCATGAAGATCCGCTACTTTGCAGATACCGACACGCTGCTGATCGAGTTCCGCGACGCGCCGGTCGTGGAGACGCGGGATCTGGACGAGAACACGATTCTCGATCTCGACGCGCAGGGGAACATCCGCTCGATCACGATCGAGCATGCGTCGCAGCGTGCCGACGCGCCGCACTTTTCCTACGAGCAAGTGGCTGCGTAGTCAGCGTGCAGCGCGCGTTTGCTTGATCAAAGCGGCGGCCGAGTCGGCCGAACTGCGGCTTCGTATACCTCGACGCGTTCAGGATGAAGGCAGCTCTTCGGCTGGCCTCGATCCATCTCATGACCGCAGGTCACTTGACCGTGTAGCCGCGACCTTCCAGGCAAGCGCCCATCGCCTTCGCGTAGTTCTGCTGGCCGGCCGATTGCGCCTGCGCGGCCTGCTGCTCCTGCGCGCGCGCCTGCTGCCGGTTCGAACTGCGCTTGGCTGAAGCGCCGACGACGGCGCCCGCCTTGGCCGCGTCGCCGGCGTCGTTGCCGGTAATCGCCGCGGCGGTGGCGCCCACGGCGGCGCCGCGTACCCGCGCCCCGCTGCCTGTCGCACCCTTGGGCGGTGGCGCTGCCGCCTGTGGCGGATTGGCAGGGTCATAGCCGCTCTGGCCGACGGCCCAGGACTGGCACTCGCCCTGATCCTTCTTCTGCTGTTCGGCCGACTGGCCCTTGGCCGGATAGGCCACCGGCTGCTGTGCAAAGGCCGCGCCGCCACCGGCGAGCGCGGAAATCGCCATGACGGCGATGATTCGAAGATGCTGGGTGTTCATGTTGGATTCAGTGGGGGTGAGTTGGTCCGGCACAAGCTCATTTCCTTGCGGCCGGCTCGATGTTGATCGCCATCGCCTCGGCATAGGTGGCTTGAACCTTGTCGCCGACCGCAATGTTCTTGAACTGGCCTGCGTCGGGCACGTGCAGCTGGACCGTGCGCTTCGGCCCCTTCAGCGTCACGGTCTGCGTGGCAGCGTCCACGGCCGTCACGTCCGCCGTCACCGTGACACCTTGTCCGACCGCGCCGCCGGGTCTGTCGCCGGCCGGCGCGCGAACCATCGCGTCGCTGGCCGAGCGAGCGGGTGCACCGCTTGCGCCCTTCTTCAATTCGAGTGCCAAGGCCTCGACATAGCTCAGTTCGACCACGCTGCCCACGTGGATCTGGGCGAAATTGCGAACCTCGGGTCCGGCGACGACCTGAACCTCATTGCCTTGCGGGCCCTTCAGCGTGACCGTGCGCGATGCCTTGTCGATCGCCGTCACGGTGGCGCCGAGCGTGATCGTGCGCGCAGCTTCCGCGCGGCCGGGAGCCGAGGCGATCACCGCCGCGCCCTCGGCCTGCGCCGGCTGGGCTTGAACATGAAGCGTGCCGCCGGCAGTGACGGCGATCATGGCAACGATGGGCAGTGGTTTCATGAGATTGACGGGCAAATGCCGGACACGACTTGATGGGCGGAAGGCGTTACACACCCAGTGCAAGCGCCGCAGGGGACTTGTCGGAAATATGGCGAAGGCGCTGCGGCGCAGGGCAGCATGGGTGTGCGACGAGCTTCGCGTCCACATGGCGCAGCACGTGGTCGGCGTCGCCATCGCACGCTGGGTACGCCGAGAACGATCGCGACCGCATTCGCAACCGCGCCGGCCACGGTCGAGCCCCGACGCCGCGCACCGTGTTGCCGGGCAGCGCCGGCAGTGCGTTGCGCAAACCGCTTCAGCGGATTCCCGCGCCCGCCAGCGCGTCGGCGGTCCATTCGCGGTCGGCCAGCGGCTTGGTGTGCCTGACGCCGCCGGTCTCGGCGATGAAGCCGGTCAGCGAGTAGCTGCGCGCGATCAGGTCGTAGGTGCTGAACATGTCGGTGTAGGGCGCCGGCAGGTCGTAGCTCGGCGCCATGTAGGCGAAGCCGGCGCGGTAGATCTGGCCGCGCGCGTCGTATTCGTCGGAGGCCAGCGCCGCCCACGAGTCCTCGTCGAGGTAGAAGGTGCGCTTGCTGTAGACGTGGCGCTTGCCCTCGCGCAGCGTCGCCTCCACCACCCAGACGCGGTGCAGCTCCCAGCGCACCAGGTCGGGGTTGAGGAAGTTGGGCTTCAGCAGTTCGTCCTGCTTGGCGCCATACACCGCGGCATAGGCGTTGTAGGGCACGAGCATTTCCTTCTTGCCCACCAGCTTGAAGTCGTAGCGGTCCATCGAGCCGTTGAAGATGAACACATCGTCGAAGGTGTTGCCGCCGGCGGTGCCGGGGTTGGGCGTGTCGAAGGAGAAGTCCGGCGCCACCTTGACGCGGCGCTGCCCCGGCAGGTAGCTCCAGGCGCGGCGTTCCTTGGCGCCGATGTCGATCGGGTCGACGATCAGCAGCGCCTCGCCGGCGCGGCGGGCCGGCGCGGTGTAGGTCAGCTTGATGCGCCAGTAGGTCTCGGCGCTGGTCTTGCCCGGGTCCCAGTACGGATACTCCTGCACGCTCATGCCTTCGGTGGCCAGCGTGGCGCGGCCGCTGGAGTCGACCGTCAGGTTGCGGTACTTCGACTCGTAGGCCTGGCCGTTGAAGCGCACCAGGTGGTTCCACATCGCCTCGTAGCCGT
>CALBTN010000142.1 GCA_937967345.1 uncultured Rubrivivax sp.
CATGCCCACGCTGGGCTGTCGGGGTTATCCCAAATATTCACAAGCTCTCAGGCCGGGAGCGGGCCGATCGTGCCGTCAGCGCCCGCGCGCCTCGCGCCGCGCGATCCACAAGGTGGCCGCGCAGATCACCGCCCCACCCAGCAGCGTGCTGCTGGACGGCACGTCGGCAAAGACCAGCCAGCCGATCAGCGCGGCCCACACCAGGTCGAGAAACTTCACCGACTGCGTCGACGAGATGTCGGCGACGTGGAACGAGCGCGTCAAGCAGTAGTGCCCGAGGCTGCCGAGCAAGCCGCACAGCGCGAAGCCGGCCCACTGCCAGGCGCTGGGCGGCTGCCAGCGCAGCAGCGCCATCGGCAGGCTGAACAGCGCCACCGTCAGCGCCTGCCACATCAGGATGGTGCCGGTGGTCTCGTAGCGCGTCAGCGCCTTGGTCAGCAGGAACGACGCGGCGAACATCGGCGACGAGGCCAGCATCACCAGGTTGTAGTAGCCGCCGGCGCCGCTGAGCTTGGGCCCGACGACGATCACCACGCCCGCCAGGCCGATGGCGCAAGCCAGCCAGCGCTCCCAGCGCATGGGCTCCTTGAACGCGAAGTACGCGCCGATCATGATGAAGATCGGCGCGGTGAAGCCGATCGCGGTCATGTCGGCCAGCGAGATCCTCGGCAGCGCGGCAAACCACAGCATCAGCCCGAGCGTGTGCAGCGCGCCGCGCGCGAACTGGCCGCTGACGCGCCGCGGCTTGTAGGCGCGCAACCCGTGACGCCATACCAGCGGCAGCAGCACCAGCAGGCCGAACAGGTAGCGCAGGAACTGCGCCTGGAACGGGTCGATGCGCAGCGCCAGGCCGCGCATCAGCGCGTTGAGCACGCTGAACACCAGCCCCGAGGCGGCCGACCACAGCAGCCCTTGCAGCACCGGGTCGAGCCGGCTGAAGCGCCAGCCGAGCACCGCCGCGCGGCGCCGCAGCGCGCCGCGCGAGCGCGGCAGCGGGTCGGGCGCGGCGGTCATCGGCGCCCGGGCCGCGGTCTCAACGCGGAGGCGGCGGGTTCAGCCGGTCGAGCTTGTCCTCGACCTCGCCGACATAGGCCGACAGCGTGCGCGTGGCTTCGTCGGTCTTGGCGCGCAGCGCGGCTTCGAGCGCGTCGATGCGCGCGACCGCGCTGTCGCGGTGCGCGGCGCCTTGCGCGTCCAGGCGGCGCAGCTCGGTTTCGAGATAGGCGCGCAGCTCGCTGAAGCGCGAGGCCTCGGCGCGGTCGGCCAGGTCGCGCTGCGCCGTCATCTCCTTGGCGTGGCGCCGCGCCTCGCCGGCGGCGCGGGTGTGCTGCACCAGCGCGTGCACGATGAACAGCAGGCTCAGCGCGGCGGTGAAACCCAGCAGCAGCAGGCCCAGCGAGGCCTGCACCTCGGTCACGCCCAGCGACACCGGGCCCACGGCGCTGATCGCCGGCCAGTTGAACAGCGCCAGCGCCGCCAGCGCGGCCAGGGCCAACGCGATGATCACGGTACCGATGTTGATGGCTTGCTCCCGGCAGTGGTGGCGTGGCGCGATCGTAGCGCGGGCGTTGGGCGGCGGCTTCAGCCGCCGCGCTGCGCGCCCAGATAGGTCTGGATGATGCGCGGATCGGTGGCCAGCTGCGCGGCGGGCCCGGCGAGCACGATCGCGCCGGTCTCGAGCACGTAACCGTGGTCCGACACCGCCAGCGCGGCGCGCGCGTTCTGCTCGATCAGCAAGATGCTGGTGCCTTGCTCGCGCAGCCGCTCGATGATCTGGAAGATCTCGCGCACGATCAGCGGCGCCAGCCCCAGGCTGGGCTCGTCGAGCATCAGCAGCTTGGGCGACGACATCAGCGCGCGGCCAACGGCCAGCATCTGGCGCTCGCCGCCCGACAGCGTGCCGGCCAGCTGCGTGCGCCGCTCGGCCAGCCGCGGGAACAGCGCGTACACCTGGTCGATCTGCCGGCGCCACTGCGGCACCCGCTGGCGCATCGCGCGCCAGCCGCCCAGCACCAGGTTGTCCTGCACCGACAGCGTGCCGAACAGCTCGCGCTTTTCCGGCACCAGCGCCAGGCCGAGCATCACGCGCTCTTCCAGCGTGGCGTCGGCCAGGTCGTGGCCGTCGAACACGATGCGCCCGCGCGACGGCAGAATGCCGATCAACGCGGCCAGCAAGGTCGACTTGCCGGCGCCATTGGGGCCGATCACGCTGACCACCTGGCGTTCGGCGAGTTGCAACTGCAAGCCGCTGAGCACTTCGGCGCGGCCGTAGCCGGCGTGCAGGTCGGTCACGACCAGCAGCGGCGCGCCCATGTCAGTGCTCGGTGCCCAGGTAGGCCGCGCGCACCGCCGGGCTGGCCTGCACCTGCGCCGGCGTGCCTTCCATCAGCTTGGTGCCGAACTCCATCACCACCACGCGGTCGGCCAGGCCCATCACGAACTCCATGTCGTGCTCGACCAGCAGCAGGCTGATGCCGTCGTCCTTGAGCTGGCGCAGCACCGCGGCCAGCGCCTGCTTCTCGTGGTGGCGCAGCCCGGCGGCCGGCTCGTCCAGCAGCAGCAGCGCCGGGTCGGTGGCCAGCGCGCGCGCGATCTCCATCAGCCGCTGCGGCCCCAGCGCCAGGTTGCCCGCGGGTTCATGCATGCGTTCGGCCAGGCCGATGCGCGCGAGCTGCTTCTCGGCCTCGGCGAAGATCTGCCGCTCCTCGGTGCGCTCCAGCCGCAGCATCGCGCGCACCACGCCGGCGCGGCTGCGCCCGTAGGCGCCGAGCGCGACGTTTTCCAGCACCGTCATCTCGGGGATCATCTTCACGTGCTGGAAGGTGCGCGAGATGCCCAGCCGCGCGATGGTGCGCGAGCGCTTGCCGCCGATGGCCGCGCCGCGCCATTGCACGCCGCCGCCCGACAGCGGCAGCACGCCGGTGACCAGGTTGAACAGCGTGGACTTGCCGGCGCCGTTGGGGCCGATCAGCGCGACGATGTCGCCGCCGGCCAGATCGAAGCTGACGTCGTTGACCGCCACCAGCCCGCCGAACTGCTTGCGCACCGCCTGCACCTGCAGCAGCCGCTCGCCGCGCGCCGCGCGCTCGCGCCGCGGCAGCGCCGGCGCGCCAGCCCAGTCGGGCGCGCGCCGCGGCGCCGGGGCGAAGCGGCCGACGAAACTCCACAGCCCGTCGGGCGCGTACTTCAGCACCGCCACCAGCACGATGCCGAAGACGATGGTCTCGAAGTTGCCGCCGGTGCCCAGCAGCTTGGGCAGCAGCACCTGCAGTTGGTCCTCGGTCAGGCGCACCGCGGCGGCGCCGATGAACGCGCCCCAGACATGGCCGACGCCGCCCAGCACCGCCATGAACAGGTACTCGATGCCCTTGTTGATGCTGAACGGCGACGGGCTCACGCTGCGCTGGAAGTACGCGAACAACCAGCCCGACACCGCGGCCAGCAGCGCGGCCAGCACGAACACGATCAGCTTGTAGCGAAAGGTGGAAATGCCCATCGCCTCGGCCATGGTCGAGCCGCTCTTGAGCGCGCGGATCGCGCGCCCGGGGCGCGAATCGAGCAGCCGCAGGCAGGCCAGCGCCGCCAGCAGCGCCAGCGCCCACACCAGCGGATGAAGGCCGCGCCCGGTGCCCAGCCCGATGCCGAACAGGCTGAGCATCGGGATGCCGAGGATGCCGTCGTACTTGCCCAGCCACTCCATGTTGGCCATGGTGTAGTTCAGCGCCAGGCCCCAGGCGATGGTCGCCAGCGGCAGGTAGTGGCCCGACATGCGCAGCGTCAGCGCGCCCAGCACCAGCGCGGCGGCCACCGCCAGCGCCATGCCCGCCAGCAGCGTCAGCGACGGCGTCAGGCCCAGCCGGGTCGACAGAAACGCCGCGGCGTAGGCGCTCAGCCCGACGAAGGCCGCCTGGCCGAAGGAGATCAACCCGGTCACGCCGGTCAGCAGCACCAGCCCGAGCGCCACCAGCGCGTACAGGCCGATGTAGATGCTCTGCGTGATCCAGAAGTCGGGCACCGGCAGCAGCGGCAGCGCCATCATCAGCGCGGCGAACGCGGGGAAGGCCCAGCGGCTCATCGGCGGCGTCCTGCCGCGGCGGCGGCCGGTGCGGCCGGTGCGGCCGCGCGGCGGTGCGTGCGCGCTGGGCGGTGCAGCTTCATGCGCCGATCAGTCTTCGTCGCCGTGCGGGTCGCGCAGCGAGCGCCACAGCAGCACCGGCAATATCGAGCCGAAGACGATCACCTCCTTGTACGAGCTGGCCCAAAACGAGCTGAAGCTCTCGAGCAAGCCCACGCCCAGCGCGCCCACCAGCGCCAGCGGATAGCTGGCCAGCCCGGCGAAGACCGCGGCGACGAAACCCTTCAGCCCGATGAGAAAGCCGCTGTCGTAGAACACCGTGGTGGTGGGCCCGATCAGCAGGCCCGACAGCGCGCCGATGAACGCCGCCATCGCGAAGGCCAGCCGCCCGGCACTGTCGCTCGAGATGCCCATCAAGCGCGCGCCCAGCCGGTTGACCGCGGTGGCGCGCAGTGCCTTGCCGGCCAGCGAGCGCTCGAAGAACAGCCGCAGCGCGATGATCAGCACGACCGAGGCGGCAAAGATGATCAGCGCCTGGCCCGTCACCGCCACCCCGCCGGCGCTGAAGCGCTGGTCGAGGAAACTCGGGTTGCGGAAACCCTCGGCGCCGAAGAAGTACAACCCCAGGCCGACCAGCGCGAAGTGCACG
>CALBTN010000143.1 GCA_937967345.1 uncultured Rubrivivax sp.
CATGCCCACGCTGGGCTGTCGGGGTTATCCCAAATATTCACAAGCTCTCAGTCGGGTCTCGCCCGGCCGTGCCCTTGCCGAAGTGACTGACCCCGACAACCGCGCAGTCGATGGCGCCAGCCAGATCAACCAGCGGTTGAAGCGCCCGCCGAACTTCGGTGTTCTTGTGCGAGTCGGCGCCGCCCACAGCCGACACAACCGGGTCAACCATGAGCATCCGCACGTCGCCGATGCGCTGCGCAGCTGCGCTCAGTTGCACCAGGTCGCGCGCTGGGTCGAAGGCCCTGACGCTGCCATCCTCGTTGGTCCCGGTGATGAAGTGCACCTTCGTCGCGTCGGCGCCCATCGCCAGCAGTCGCGGCAGCAGTGTGTCGGCCGGGTCGTCTTCGCCTGACCAGATCAACGCCGAACCCGGCTCGGCGCGCGTGCCATCGGGCCAGCGTCCGCCGCAGGTAATGGTCGCGGCGAAGGCGAGCAGCAGCGTCGTCTTGCCCTGACCCGGCGCGCCGGCCAGGACGTGCAGCTTGCCCAACGCCAGCCAGCCAGGCCACAGCCAGCGGATTGGCTCGGGCCTGAGCGTGGATGCCTGAACCAGGTGCACGCCGTCTACCGGGGTGGCAGCGTCGATGCGCGATGCGGCCTCGGTCGCGCGCTTGAAGTTCGGTAGCGCGCTCATGCCCGCACCTCATCTGCGATGGTCTGCACGCGGCCGGCAGCGGCGAGGAAACGCTGCCAGTCGGCATCGCTGGGCAGCACGCCGCTACGGCAGTCGCCGATGACGACGGCGCACACGTTCAGCTCCGCGCCGATGCAATCGAGCGCATCGCTCGCGCTGAACCTGCGCTGCGGGCGCAGCGGCTGGCCCTTGTCGTCTATGGCGCCGAACATCCGCGCGGCCGCGACGAAGCCCAGGCCCGAGCGCTGCATGTAGTGGCTCAGCACGTCGCCGCCCTTGACGTGGCAGCTCATGCAGACCCAGGCGCCGGACTCGACGTTGACGCGCATGCTCGGCGTGCGGTCGTCGTGAAAGCAGCACAGCACGCTGCGCCACTTGCCACGGCCGGTAAGGGTCATGCCCTCGGCTGCGGCGTACTCAGGCCAGGACGGAATCAGGTTGCGGTCGAAGCTCATCGCGTACCCCCGATCCGGCGCAGCCAGTCGCCGACCTCGCGCAGCGTGGGCACCTCGCGGCACCAGCCCCTGCGCGTCAGCAGATAGCCGCCGCCGATCTGGTGCAGCCCGAACCCGGCCGGCGCGGCTACAGCACGCGCCGTGACAAAGGCCTTGGTGGCAGAATCAGGACTGTCTGCTGTCCCATCCCTGAAGCCTCGCGCCGTGCCACCGGCCGGGGCTTCGTCACTTGTTGTGGTGGGCGTGACTGTCCCCGGCGCTGCGGCGCCGACGTTGCGGAGCGCGCGCATGGCTCACGCTCCCGCCTGCGCGGCACCGCGCTTGGCTTGCAGTCTTGCCACCAGGACGCGGATGTCCGCCTCGCTCTTGCCCGCGATGCGCGCCGCGTTGATCGCCTCGACCTCGCCGGCCGGGAAGCCCACGGCGCGCGCACCGATGCTTACCGGCTTGACGAACAGCCCTTGCGCGATGCGCAGGTAGATGGTGCTCCGCGAGTAGCCGGTTGCGGCCTCGACCTGCTTGCGCCGCAGGATCGTCGCGGCTTGAATTTCATGCGCCATGTTTCGCCCTTGGTAGGCGTCCCCGGCCGATCCGGGGGCAACGCGGGGCAATGTCTGCGCAGTGTCGGCAGGGAAGCGCCTGCCGTTTGCTTGCCGATTACCTGCCGTTCAATCTGCGGATATGTGCCTTCAGGTCCTCGGACAGCGCCTGTCTCGTTATCCCAAGGGAGCGGGCAACTTCACCAATGCCGCGCGGCAGGTGCGCGTAGTCGTCGGTCGGCATCGTCAGGCCAGCGTTGATGCATATGGCATAGCGGTCCGCCTGCCGCTGCTCGGTCGTGGCGTTTTGGGCGGGCGACTGCGCGGTCCCGGCGGCATGCACTGCGCCGGCCGCACGCCGACGCGCAATCGCCCTCAGCAGGTGCAAGCGCCGAGCGATGAACGGGTCAAGCAGGCCCTCGGCGCGAACGAACGCCTCAAGCCCATCGATCGTGCACGGCAGCCGCAGCAGCTGGTGGCCGCGACCAGAAGAGCCGACGACGGTGGCGAACTCGCGGGGCGTCAGTGTGCGCAAGCCGTCGTCAACCAAATCGCGCCGGTAGATGCCGTCCTTGCGAAGCACCAGCCCACCGCCCCAATCGGCTCGATCCTCGATCAGCAGGATGCGCACGACGTGCGCCTCGGACAGCGTGGCGTCGTTCGCGCGCTGCGTGGAATCGGATTCCATGTGTGCACCCCTATGCACCCCCCGGGGAGAAGGTGCCGCGCCAGTCCGCCGGGGAGCGGGTGTTCGGGGATCAACCTAGGCGCGGCCGAACTCGGTCGTCGGCTCAGGCCACTTGCTTGAAGCGGCCCATGATGACGCGGCCGGAACTCATCAGCGAATCGATGGTGTCGGCCCACTGCTGAAGCATCTCGCGCCGCTGCGTGGCGTACTCGGCGCGGTTGTAGACCCCGCGCACGCCGCCGATGGTGTGGTTGAGAGCCTTCTCGACCACGTCCGAAGGCCAGCCGTTTTCGTGCAGCAGCGTCGAGGCGGTGCGCCTCAAGTCGTGGACCGTGAACGCGGGAATCGACTGCCCTGCAAGCGCCACCTTCAGCGCGTTGTTGATCGCGTTGTGGGCGAAGGGCTTGGTGAGACTGCCCCGGCCCGGCATCACCAGTTCACTGCCGCCGGCCAGCGCGTGCAACTCCTTGAACAGCGCCACGGCCTGCGATGACAGGTAGACGACGTGTGGCTTGCCGGTCTTCGAGTGCTCGGCCGGGATGCTCCACTCGGCCGCGTCGAAGTCCACATGCGCCCAGCGGGCCAGCAGCAACTCGGACTTGCGCACCATCGTCAGCAGGATCAGGTGCAGCCCGATCTTGAACTGGCGCCGGATGTTGGACTCGAAGGCAGCGGTCAGGAAGACCTTGATCTCATCGCCCGACAGCGCCCGCTCGCGGGCCTTGGACTTGTGAACGTGGCGCATGGGCAGCGCCAGCACGGGATTCGTCGTTACCAGCCCCGCCGTCGTGGCGTAGTCGAACAGCCGCTTCAGCACGCCGCGAATCTGCCCGGCCGCCGCGTCGAAGCCTTCGTCCTTCTTGCGCCAGATGATCGCCCGCACGTCCTCTGTCGTCACGTCGCGCACCGGCTTGGCGCCGATGGCGGGCACGATGGCCTTGTCGAAGTAGCGGCGGGGGATGGTCAGGTCGGCGCGGTCCTTCGCCACGATCTCGCGGAAGAACCGTTCGCCGAACTCGGCCACGGTCGTTGCGTCGGCTGCTGCAACCTTGGCAAGCCGCTTCTGCTCCGCCGGGGACTGGCCCAGCGCCACCATCGTTTCGCGCTTGTCACGCTCGGCGCGTGCCAGCTTCAGCGACAGCGCCGGATAGCGGCCCAGCGTCACCCGCTCGCGCTTGCCGTTCAGTCGGTAGCGGTAGTGCCAGAGCATGCCGCCGGTCGGGAACACCTCCAACACCAGCCCGCGCGCGTCGGTGACGACGTAGCGGCTTTCCTTGGGCTTCAGGGCACGGATGGCAGTGTCGGTCAGGGGCATGGCGGGTTCCTTGGGTACACACGGCCCGGATTCAGCGGGTACACGCGGCCAGGTGTACCCGGATGTGTACCCGGCAGCGATCGGCTTTGGCGGGTACACGCCGGACATTGTAGGAACAAAAAAGCCGCTTGTGACAGCGGCTTGTGTGTGTTCTCTAGATTCCGTTGGACGTTCTAGGAACCAATGTCATTTCCCGATGCAAAAGCGGTCGAAGATCTCGCCGAGCAGATCGTCCGCGGTGAAGGCCCCGGTGATCTCGCCGAGCGCATCGTGCGCGCCGCGCAGCTCCTCGGCCAGCAGTTCCAGCGGCGTGCCGCGGTCGGCACCCAGCGCGCGCGCGCGCAGCAGGTGTTCGCGGGCGCGCTGCAGCGCGTGCACGTGGCGCGCCCGCGCGAGGAACAGGCCCTCCGGCATTGCGTGCCAGCCCGCGCGCTGCAGCAGCTCGCGGCGCAGTTGCGCCAGCCCCTGGCCGCTGTGCGCGGACACGCACAAGGCCGCGCCCGGCACCAAGGCCGCCAGATCGGCCTTGGTGTGCACGTGCAGCAGCTTCGCGGCCGCGGGCAATCGTGCGGCGATCTGCGCCTGCGCTGCCTCGTAGGCCGGATCGCCAGCGCGCGTCGGGTCATGCAGCAAGAGCACGACGTCGGCATCGGCGATCGATTCCCAACTGCGCTCGATGCCGATGCGCTCGACTTCGTCGCCGCCGTGGTGGCGCAGCCCGGCGGTGTCGATCACGTGCACCGGCACGCCTTCGATCTGGATCGTCTGCGCGATGCGGTCGCGCGTGGTGCCCGCGATCGGCGTGACGATCGCCAGCTCGGCGCCGGCCAGCGCGTTGAGCAGCGAGCTCTTGCCCACGTTGGGCTGGCCGGCCAGCACCACGCGCATGCCGTCGCGCAACAGCGCGCCTTGTTGTGCGCCGTCGAGCACCGCGTCGAGCGCGTCACCGATGTCGCCCAGCTGCTGCGCCGCACCGGCCTGCTGCAGGAAGTCGATGTCCTCTTCCGGGAAGTCCAGCGTCGCCTCGACCAGCAGGCGCAGCTGCACCAGGCGATCGTGCAGCTGGCGCACCTGCTGCGAGAACGCGCCGGCCAGCGAGCGCGCGGCCGAGCGCACCGCCGCTTCGGTGCTGGCATCGATCAGGTCGGCCACCGCCTCGGCCTGGGCCAGATCGAGCTTGCCGTTGAGGAACGCGCGCTGCGTGAACTCACCGGGCTCGGCAAGCCGCAGCCCCAGCGCCTGGCCGGCCTGCAAGCAGCGTTGCAGCAGCATCTGCAGCAGCACCGGACCGCCATGCACCTGCAGCTCGAGCACGTCCTCGCCGGTGTACGAATGCGGCGCCTCGAACCACAGCGCCAGTCCCTGGTCAAGCACGCTGCCGTCGGCCTGGTGCAGCGGCAGCAGCGTAGCCATGCGCGGTGTGAGCATGCGCCCACACAGCTGTTGAACCAGCGGCCGCAAGCCCGTGCCGGAGATGCGCACGATACCCACCGCACCCCGCCCCGGCGCAGTGGCGATGGCAACGATGGGCAAAGCCAGCTGCGACAGCACGCAGCGATCGTAGCCGGCGCGCATCGCTGCGGCCATGCGGTCAAGGCCGGTGCAAGGGCGCTGCAAGGGCGATGCAAGAGTGGCGCGGGGAGGAGCACCGCACCGGGCCGCTCGTGGGCACCGGTCGCAGACTCCGCGAGCCGGTGGCTGCCGCCCGTGCGCAACGCGCGGCTGCG
>CALBTN010000144.1 GCA_937967345.1 uncultured Rubrivivax sp.
GGCCGACGACGCCAAGGTCAAGGCGGTGATGCGGCCCAGCGCCACCTTCAACGCGGCGCTGGCGGCAGCCGGCGGCTGAGCGCCGCGTCCAGGCCACCGCGCGCTGCTCGGCGGGCGGTGGCCTGGCGCAGCCCCAGCGCCATGGCACCGCTGGCCTGGTGGCGTTCGACAACGCTGGCCTGCAGCGCGGCGCGCCATCGCCACAATCCCGGGCCGAGTAACCCGGACCTGTGGAGGGCGACATGCGCGTGCTGGCCGCAACCTTGAGCCTGTGTGCCCTGGTGGGCTGCGCGACGCTGTCGCGCGACAGCTTCGATGAACGCTTCGGTGCCGCCGATGCCGCGCGCTACGACCTGCCGCGGGCGCCGGCCCCCGGCGCCGTATCGTGGCGCGCCGACGTGCAGCCGATCCTGCAGCGGCGTTGCGTGGTCTGCCACGGCTGCTATGACGCGCCCTGTCAGCTGAACCTGGGCGCCTGGGAGGGCGTCGCGCGCGGCGCCAGCAGCGATGCGGTCTACGACGCCGGGCGGCTGCACGACGCCGCGCCGTCGCGGCTGTTCGTCGACGCGCAGCGGCCCTCGCAGTGGCGCGCCAAGGGTTTCTTCCCGGTGCTCAACGAGCGCTCGCCCGCAGCCGAAGCCCAGCTCGCGGGCAGCCTGCTGTACCAGACGCTGCGGCTCAAGCAGCAGCACCCGCTGCCGGCCGGCCCGGTGCTCGGCGACGGTTTCGATTTTTCGCTGGGCCGGGCGATGGCCTGCCCGCGCGTCGAGCAGTTCGAGGCCTATGCGCGCCATTCGCCGCTGGCCGGCATGCCCTACGGCCTGCCCGGGCTGGACCCGCGCGAGCTCGACACCCTCGCGCGCTGGCTGCAAGCCGGCGCGCCCTACGAAGGCGAGCTGCCGCTGACGCCGGTGCAGCGCCAGCAGGTGCAGGCCTGGGAGGCCTTCCTCAACGGGGCGACGAACGAGCAGCGGCTGATGAGCCGCTACCTGTACGAGCACCTGTTCCTGGCGCACCTGCATTTCGAGGCCGATGCCGCGCACCGTGCCTTTCGCGTCGTGCGCTCGAGCACGCCGCCGGGTCAGCCGCTGCGCCTGATCGCCACGCGCCGGCCTTACGACGACCCCGGGGTCGCGCGCGTGTGGTACCGGCTCGAGCCCGAGCGCGAAGCGATCCTGGCCAAGACCCACATGCCCTACGCGTTGAGCCCCGCGCGCATGGACAACTTCCGGCGCTGGTTCCTGGGCAACGGGGTCCGTGTTGCCGCGCTGCCGTCGTATGCGCCGCAGGTGGCGAGCAACCCCTTCGCGGCCTTCGCCGAGTTGCCGCTCGACGGGCGCTACCGCTTCTTGCTCGACGAAGCGCAGTTCTTCATCATGAACTTCATCAAGGGCCCGGTGTGCCGCGGCCAGGTGGCGGTCGACGTGATCGAGGACCAGTTCTGGGTGGTTTTCGTCGACCCCCGGGCCAACACCGAGGCGATCCGCGGCGACGTGCTGCGGCGCCAGACCGAAGCGCTGACGCTGCCCGCCGAGCACGGCAGCAATGCCGGCGTGTTGCTGCCGTGGCTGCAGATGGCGGGCCAGGAGCAGCGCTTCCTGCAGGCCAAGCGCCAGATGCTGCAAAGCAGCTTCGGCAGCGGACAGGCCAAGCTCGACCTGTCGCTGATCTGGGACGGCGACGGCCGCAACCGCAACGCGGCACTGAGCATCTTCCGCCACTTCGACAGTGCCTCGGTGGTGCAGGGCTTCGTCGGCGCACCGCCAAAGACCGCCTGGGTGATCGACTATCCGCTGTTCGAGCGCATCTTCTACCTGCTGGTGGCGGGCTACGACGTCTACGGCAACGTCGGCCACCAGCTGAACAGCCGCCTGTACATGGACTTCATGCGCATGGAAGGCGAGTTCAACTTCCTGGTGCTGCTGCCGCAGCGCGTGCGCGAGAGCACGGCGCAGTACTGGTACCGCGGCGCCGGTGCCGAGGCGCGCGAGTATGTCTATGGCCCCAAGGCCCGGCTCGATGTCGACAGCGCGGTGCCCTACCGCGGCGGCGCCGACCCGCAGCAGCAGCTGTACGGGCTGTTGCGCCAACGCCTGGCTGCGGTGCTCGACGCGCGCTTCGATCCGGGCGGCGAACCCGATGCCATGCTGCGCACCGAACTGCAGTCGCTGGCGGCGCTGCGCGGCGCCAGCCTGAGCTGGCTGCCGGAGATGAGCGTGCTGCGCATCGACGGCCTGGCTGGCGGACCGCGCTACGTCACGCTGCTGCGCAACACCGGGCACGCCAGCGTCAGCCATCTGGTGCGCGAGAGCTCCGAACTGCGGCCCGCGGAGAACACGCTGAGCGTGGCGGCGGGTTTCATCGGTGCCTACCCGAACGCGATCTACCGCGCGGGCGCAGCCGAGCTGCCGGCGCTGCGTGCGGCGATCGCCGGGCTGGCGTCGCAAGCCGACTACCGCCAGCTGGCCGACCGCTTTGCGGTGCGCCGCACCGACCCGCGGTTCTGGGCCGCCGCGGATGCGCTGCACGACAGCTATGTCAGCTGGGCGCCGCTGGAGGCCGGCGCCTTCGACCTGAACCGGCTCGAGAACCGCTGAAGCCGCCGCGCGGCGCGGTGCCGTCGATGAAGAGTTCGACCACCGTGTCGAACTCTGCGCGCAGCTCGATATTCGGCTCGCTGAGCCAGCGCATCAGCGCGCCGAGATAGAGGTAGTGGAAGTAGATCGCGAGTTGCCCGGGGCGCCGCGTCGAGGCCAGCTCGCCTTGCCGTTGCGCGCTGCCGATCAGCCCGGTCCACACGGGCAGCAGGCCGCGGTCCTGCTCCGTCGACGCGCTCGGATCGAAGGTGGCGAACTTGTAGCGGATGTAGGGCAGCAGCACGTCGGCATGCTGCTCGCACCAACGTGCGGAGTCGTGCAGCAGCGCGGTGATGCCGGCGCGAAAGCCACTGCGCTCGTGCGCATGCAAGTTCCGGCGGGACAGATCGGCGGCCAACGCGGCCTCGAGCAGGTGTTCGAGCAGCGCTTCCTTCGCCGGAAAGTACTTGTACAGCGTGCGCTTGGAGACACGCGCCTGGCTCGCCACCTGCTCCATCGTCACGCTGGCGTAGCCCTGGGACGCGATCAGCAGCGCGGCGACGCGGCCGATGTGCGCGGGCAACAACGCGCGGCTCGTTGGGCGGGGCGGTGGGTTGGACGGCCTCATGGCGGTGCCATACGTCTCGGGTGTAAAGTAAACGGCGTGTACTTTAGCGCCAAGACGCGATGAAGCTGGTGGTCCTGACTTTCGGCACTGACGGCGACACCCGGCCGCTCGCCGCGTTGAGCCATGCCTTGCGCTTCGCCGGTCACCAGGTCTGCCTGCTCGGCGAGCAGAGCACGTTGGGCGCGGCCCAGGCGCTCGGTGTGCCGGCCACGCCGCTGGCCGGCGATATCCGCGCGCTGTTTGCCGAGTGGGGCAGCAAGGGACCGCGCGGCACGGCCAAGGCGCTGGTCGAGCTGACCAATGCGCACACCGCGAACTGGATGCGCCAGACCCTGGCCGCGGCACAGGGCTGCGATGCGATCGTCACCTCCGGTCTGGCCGGATTTGTCGGCCTGTCGGTGGCCGAACGTCTCGGCGTTGCCGCCATCGGCGCGGGAATGATCCCGCTCACGCCTTCGCGCGAGTTCGCGTCGCCGTTCCTGCCGCCACGCTGGGTGCCGGCCTGGGGCAACAAGGCCAGCCTCGCGCTCACGAACCAGCTGTTGTGGCTCGCCCTGCGCAAGACGCTGAACCGCGCGCGTGCCGAGCTGCTGTCGCTGCCGCCGCGCCGCGCGCTGTCGACCGAGCACCCGATGCTCTACGGCATCTCGCCGACGCTGCTGCCGCGGCCCGCCGACTGGCCCGCGCAGGCGCTGCTGTGCGGGCAGTGGGTGCCGCCGCTGGCCGCCGGCTACGTGCCACCGGCCGCGCTGAGCGCCTTCCTGGATGCCGGCGCGCCCCCGGTCTATATCGGCTTCGGCAGCATGACCGGCATCGACATGGCGGCGATGCTCGCTGCGGTGGTGGCGGCGTTGCAGGGTCGCCGCGCCGTGTTCTGGCCGGGCTGGAACGGCATCGGCGGCGCGCGGCTGCCGGCCAACGTGCTCGCCATCGACGCCACGCCGCACGACTGGCTGTTTCCGCGCATGGCCTGCGTGATCCATCACGGCGGATCGGGAACCAGCCACTCGGCGTTGCGCGCCGGCAAGCCGTCGATCGTCGTGCCGTTCACCGGCGACCAGCCGTTCTGGGCCGAGCGGCTGCAGCGGCTCGGCGTGGCCCCGGCGCCGCTGGCCGCATCGCGTCCGGACGCGAAGGCACTGGCCGCGGCGCTCGACTTCGCCGCGTCGCGGTCTGTCATTGCGCGTGCGGCGGCGCTGGGGCAAAGGGTGGCCATGGAGGACGGGCTCGCCGCGGCGGTGGCGGCGATCGGCACGCTCGTCGCGAAGCGGACCGCGATCCCCGCGGCTGCTTGACGCACGCCGATGCCGTTGCGGTCGTGAACCTGGATCGCCGACGACCCCTGCACGGCGCAGCGGCGCTCATGACCGCGGACGCCGCAGCAGCGCATACACCGCCGGCACCACGAACAGCGACAGCAGCGGCGCGCTGACCATGCCGCCGAGCATCGGCGCGGCGATGCGGCTCATCACTTCGGAGCCGGTGCCGCTGCCCCAGACGATCGGCACCAGGCCGGCCAGGATCACCGCCACCGTCATCGCCTTGGGTCGCACGCGCTGCACCGCGCCTTCGCGGATCGCCTCGTCGACCGTCTCGCGCGAGGCCGCCGCACCTGCGGCCAAGCGGTCGCGCAGTGCCTGCTTCAGGTACAGCAGCATGACCACGCCGAACTCCGCCGCCACCCCCGCCAGCGCGATGAAACCGACTCCGGTGGCCACCGACAGCCGGTAGTCCATCAGGTACAGCAGCCACACGCCGCCGATCAGCGCGAAGGGCAGCGTCGCCATGATCAGCGCGGCCTCGTCGAGGCGGTCGAAGGTCAGGACCAGCAGCACGAAGATGATCAGCAAGGTCGCCGGCACCACCACCTTCAGCCGCGCGTTGGCGCGCTCCATGAACTCGAACTGCCCCGAGTGGCGATGCTCATGCCCGGTTCCAGCTTCATCTCCTTGGACACGGCGGCGCGCGGATCGCCCACCGCCGCCTCCAGGTCGCGGCCGCGCACGTCGATGCAGCTCGGTGCGGCGCTGGCCGCGAGCGGCACGCACAGCAGCGCGGCGCACACGCGCGAGAGGGGAAGGTCCATGTCGCATCCTCCACAAGCCAAGGGGTTCGCGAACGACGGCGGCAGCGCCCATCGGGCGCCGGCGCCGGTCACGGCCTTGTCAATTGCGCAGGACGAGCAGCGACAGGTACAGCGGTGGCGAGCCTGGCGGCACGGCGCCAGGTGGTGGGCCCCACCACGGGCTGGAATGCCAGCGTGCGGGTGGGGGGTCGGTGCGCGCCGCGTGCCGCCAGTCGATGACCGCCAGCAGCAGCGGCCAGGGTGTCCAGTCGCCCAGCGGGGCGGCGCCGACGACCTGTTCACCTTGATCGCAGTGGGCCTTGCACAGTTGCGGCTGCTCGGCGTCCATGTCCAGAGGCATGTTGCCGTCGCAGTCCGGCATCGCTTGCGATGTGGTGGTGCTGCGCAGCGCCTGCAGCTCGGCCGGGCAGGCATAGGCGGCGGTGGCCAGTTGCATGAACAGCAGCAGCATCACCAGGCCGCCGGACACCCAGCGTTTGAACGTGCGATGGACGCGCATCTATATCAGCCTACGCCTGGCGCGGCTTCATCGGCTTGCGTTGCCGCAAGCGCACCCTTGGCGGGCCGTGACCGGTGGGCATTTGACCGAGCCGTACGAGCAGAACACGCAGCAGTCGCCTGCCTTCGGCCGCAACACGGTCTTGCAGCGCTCGCACTCGTAGAAGAACTGGCACGCATCGGTGGGCATCAGCTCGCGCCTGGCGTGGCCGCACTCAGGGCAGGTCAACACCGACTCCAGTTGCGCGACGGTCGTCATCGGTGGCGGATCCATCAGTCTCTCAATGACGGTGAAGGTGGTGGGCGTCGGGCACATGCGGGTGCGCATGCTGCAACGGCCGATGCCGATGTACGTGGCTGTGCTCGCCGGCCGGCATCGTGTCGTGCGCATGATCGTGGTGCCCGTCGTCGTGGCGGTGCGCATGTTCATGCTCCATCGCCGCATGCGTGTGCTCGTGGCTGTGCGATTCGGCCAGGTGCAGCAGCACGCCGGCCAGCATCAGCGCGCTGCCTGCCGCCAGCATCCAGCCCGCCGGGCGCTCGCCCAGCAGCATGGCGAAGGCCGCGCCGATGAAGGGGGCGAAGGCGAACACCGATCCGGTGCGCGCGGCGCCGAAGGCGCGTTGCGCAAGCAGGTAGCAGTGCAGGCTCAGGCCGTAGCCGGTGGCGCCGATCAGCCACAGCGCCAGCAGCGCCGATGGCCTCGGCAAGGTCTCGCCGGCAGCGAGCGCGACAAGCGCAGCGGCGCAGGCGCCCA
Source organism: uncultured Rubrivivax sp. (assembly GCA_937967345.1). Lineage (GTDB taxonomy): Bacteria > Pseudomonadota > Gammaproteobacteria > Burkholderiales > Burkholderiaceae_C > Rubrivivax. The sequence goes on from CALBTN010000144.1 coordinate 6,546, forward strand.
GTGCAGCCTTGAACATCACCACCTGGCCGGGGTCGCGTTCGGCGAGTGCGCGTGACAGGCTGTTGTCCACCGCCCAGGCGGCCGTGGCCAACAACACCGCGAGCAGGCCCAGCAGTTGTGCGCCGCCATCGCGCCCCTGGTCCAGCACCAGCAGCATGCCGCCGGCCAGCAGCAGCAACATCGCGGTCCAGACGCGGCCGTCCATGGTCTCGCGGCACAGGCGCCAGGCGAGCAGCGCGGTAAACACGGCTTCGAGCGTGAGCATCAGCGAGGCACTGGTGGCACTGGTGCGCTGCAGGCCCCAGGCCAGCGCCACGGGGCCGAGCACGGCGCCGAACGCGGCCATGGCCAGCAGGCGCGAAAGCTCGCTTCGCATGACGCGGGCTTCGCGCTCGACGCGCCGCCGCGACAACACGCCGGCCGCAGCCGCGCCACCGTAGAGCACGGCCGCGGTGGTGAACGGGCCGACGCCGACACCGAAGCGCTGTACCAGCGGCGTGCTGAGGCCGAAGAGCAGTGCCGCCAGCAGCGCCAGCAGGCCGCCGCGCAGTGCCGGCCGTGAGTTCGAATGTCGTTTGCAGCTGTACACCTCTGGTTCGCTTGTCCGTCTGGGCTTGAACTGATCAGCCCTCGCGCAACGCGGCGCCGCGCAGCCGCAAGGCATTGCCGATCACCGAGGCCGAGCTCAGGCTCATCGCCAACGCGGCGATCATCGGCGACAGCAGCCAGCCGGTGAAGGGGAACAGCACCCCCGCGGCCAGCGGCACGCCCAGCGCGTTGTAGACGAAGGCGAAACCGAGGTTCTGCTTCATGTTGGCGACGGTCGCCTGCGAGAGCGCGCGCGCGGTGGCGATGCCGCGCAGGTCGCCCTTGACGAGGGTGAGCTGCGCGCTGTTCATCGCCACGTCGGTGCCGGTGCCCATGGCGATGCCGACATCGGCGCGCGCCAGCGCCGGCGCGTCGTTGATGCCGTCGCCGGCCATCGCGACGATGCGGCCCTGCGCCTGCAGCTGCTCCACCAGCCTCAGCTTGTCGGCCGGCTTGACCTCGCCGTGCACCTCGCCGATGCCCAGGCTCTGGCCCACGGCGCGCGCGGTGGTCAGGCCGTCGCCGGTGGCCATCACGACGCGCAGCCCGGCGCGCTGCAGCGCCGCCAGCGCCTCGCTCGTCGTCGCCTTGATCGGGTCGGACACCGCCAGCAGCCCGGCGAGTCGACCGTCGACCGCCAGGTGCATGACGCTGGCGCCGCGCACGCGCAGCGCCTCGGCGTCGCCGGCCAGCGCGGCGACGTCGATACCCAGCTGCTGCATCAGCGCCGTGTTGCCCAGCGCCAACGCCTTGCCGGCCACCGTGCCGCGCACGCCGACGCCTGATTCCGAGTCGAAGTGTTCGGGCTTGTCCAGCGCCAGGCCCTGGTCGCGAGCCGCGCTGACGATCGCCGCCGCCAGCGGATGTTCGCTGCCCTGGTCAAGGCTTGCGGCCAGCCGCAGCACTTCGCCGGCGTCGAAACCGGCGGCGCCGAGCGCGCGTTCGAACACCGGCCGGCCTTCGGTCAGCGTGCCGGTCTTGTCGACGATCAGCGTGTCGACCTGCCGCAGCTTCTCGATCGCCGCGGCGTCGCGGAACAGCACGCCGTTCGTCGCGCCGCGGCCGGTGGCGACCATGATCGACATCGGCGTCGCCAACCCCAGCGCACACGGGCAGGCGATGATCAACACCGCCACCGCGTTGATCAGGCCGTAGACCCAGGCCGGCTCGGGGCCGAACAGGCCCCAGCCGAAGAAGCTCAGCAGCGCGATGGCGACCACCGCCATCACGAACCAGCCGGCGACCTTGTCGGCCATGCGCTGCATCGGCGCGCGCGAGCGCTGTGCCTGCGCCACCATCTGCACGATCTGCGACAGCACCGTCGCCGCGCCGACGTGTTCGGAGCGCATCACCAGCGCGCCGCTGGTGTTCATCGTCGCGCCGATCAGCTTGTCGCCGGGCCGCTTGCTCACCGGCAACGGCTCGCCGGTCAACATCGATTCGTCGACCGCGCTCGCGCCTTCGACCACCACGCCGTCGACCGGCACCTTCTCGCCCGGGCGCACCCGCAGCAGGTCGCCGACGTGCACGTGTGTCAGAGGCACGTCCTCCTCGGTGCCGTCGGCGGCGATGCGCCGCGCGGTCTTCGGCGCCAGGCCGAGCAGCGACTTGATCGCCGCCGAGGTCTGCGCGCGAGCCCTCAGCTCCAGCATCTGGCCGAGCAGCGTCAGCGAGATGATCACCGCCGCCGCTTCGAAGTACACCGCCACCCGCCCCATCGACATGAACGACGCCGGGAAGACCTGCGGCGCCACGGTGGCGACCACGCTGTAGACGAAGGCCGCGCCGGTGCCCAGGCCGATCAGCGTCCACATGTTCGGGCTGCGGTTCACCACCGACTGCGCGCCGCGCACGAAGAAGGGCGCGCCGGCCCACAGCACCACCGGCAGCGTCAGCACCAGTTCGATCCAGCTCTGCGTGGCCATGTCGAACCAGCCCAGGCGGTGGCCGAACATCGCCAGCACGGCGACCGCCACGCTCAGCGGCAGCGTCCACCAGAAGCGGCGGCGAAAGTCGACCAGCTCGGGGTTGTCGCCTTCGTCGAGCGCAGGCATCTCGGGTTCGAGCGCCATGCCGCACTTCGGGCAATCGCCCGGATGGTCCTGGCGGATCTCCGGGTGCATCGGGCAGGTGTAGACCGTGCCGGGCGCGGCTGGCGCGGCCGGCGCGGCCGGCGGCGCGGCCGCGCCCTGCAGGTACTTGCCGGGCTCGGCGCTGAACTTCGCCAGGCACTTCGCGCTGCAGAACCAGTACGGCCGGCCCTCGTGTTCGGCGTGGTGCGGCGACTGTTCGGTCACCGTCATGCCGCACACCGGGTCTTTCAGCGCGGCGGCTTTGGCCGGCGGCTGCGGATGGTGATGGCCGTGTGCATGACTCGCATGGCCGGCGTGCGCATGCATGTTCATGGGGGTTCCTCCGTGACAGGCGATGGCTTCGAATGCGTCATCGCGGCTGCACGATAGAGCTTCCCATCATGGCAATGTCAAGCGGAATCGACACGCTGCCGCGGCGCGCCTGGCGGCAGATCCGAAGCGCTGGATCAGCGTGACGGCGCCGCCGTGACCCTCAGCCGCTCGACCGCTGCGCGCGCCGCCAAGCCGCCGGCGGCTGGCCGACGGCACGCTTGAAGGCGCGCGCGAACGCGGCCTGCGAGTCGTAGCCGACCTCGAGCGCGACCTCGGCCACCGTCTGCTGGCTCTCGCGCAGCAGCACCGCGCCGCGCTGCATGCGCCACTGCGCCAGGTACTGCATCGGCGGCTGCCCGACCAACTCGACGAAACGCTCGTGCAGCGCCGAGCGCGACAGCCCGACGCGGTGGCCGAGATCGTCCAGCGTCCACGGCGCCGCCGGGTGCGCATGCATGAGCCCGATCGCGCGGCCGACGTGACGGTCGCGCAGCGCGGCGAGCCAGCCCGAGCCGCCGCCCTCGGGCAGCGATTCGAGGTAGCGCCGCGCGGCATCGACGAACACCATCTCGCTCACCCGCTCGAGCACCGCCGCACTGCCCGGGCGGCGCTGGCGCGATTCGGCCACCGCCTGGCCCAGCATCGGTGCCACCCAGCCGCCGACGCCGCCGGCGCCCAGGTGCAGCAGCCGTGGCAGCGCGTCGATCAGCGGATTGAACGGCCGCAGGTCGCAGCCGACGAAGCCGCAGACGACCACGTTGCTCGACCCGTCCACCGCCGACGGCGCCCCGGGCCGCAGCACCCCCTGGTGGTAAGCCACCGCGATCGGCTTCGGGTAGTGCCGGGTCTCGAAGCGCCAGGCGTTGTCGTCGGGCATCGCATGCATGCCCGGCGCGCTGGAGATCGTGTGGTGGTCGCCGCGCGGGAACATCACGATGTCTCCGGCGGCCAGCCTGGCCGGCGGCTGACCCTGCAATGCGGCCCAGCCGGCGCCGCGCAGCATCAGGTGGTAGGCGAGCACATGTTCGCAGCCGGGCATCAGCGCCTCGGCCAGCTCGCGCGAACCCGGGGTCTCGGCGACCCAGTGCTGGCCGAAGCTGACCACGTAGAACACCGCACCGCGCAGGCGCACGCTGCCCAGCACGTCGGACAAGGTGTCGTGCGGGGGTGTGGGCGGTCGATCGACGGTGGCGGGCATGGCACAGGCTGCATTGCCGGACGCCGGGGCAAATCTGCACGACGTGCGGCCAAGCGTCAACTTCGGCTTGTCCGAAGAATGGACTCGTCACCGCAATCGCGCAGTGGCCGAAGGCGAGGCGGTTCTCGCCACCGCGCAGGAGCCCGTCATGAACGCAGTCATCGACACCCCGACATCGACCCCCGACCACGCCGCGATCAAGCAGCGCCAGCAGGCCACCTGGGCCAGCGGCGACTACGCGGTCATCGGCACCACGCTGCAGATCGTCGGCGAGATGCTGGCCGAGGCGGTCGACATCCGCGCCGGCCAAGCCGTGCTCGACGTCGCCGCCGGCAACGGCAACGCGACGCTGGCCGCGGCGCGGCGCTTCGCCGACGTGACCTCGACCGACTACGTCGCGGCGCTGCTCGACCGCGGCCGCGAACGCGCCAGAGCCGAACGCTTCGACAGCGTCGTGTTCCGCGTGGCGGACGCCGAGAACCTGCCGTTCCCGGACGCGCGCTTCGATATCGTGCTGTCGACCTTTGGCGCGATGTTCGCGCCCGACCCTGCGCGCACCGCACACGAACTGCTGCGCGTGCTTCGCCCCGGCGGGCGCATCGGCATGGCCAACTGGACGCCGCAGGGCTTCGTCGGCCAGATCCTGCGACTGGTGGGCGCGCGCGTGCCGCCGCCGCCCGGACTGCCCAGCCCGCTGCTGTGGGGCACCGAGCCGCACCTGGTGGAGCTGTTCGGCGCGCAGGCGTCCCGGCTGCGCTGCGAGCGCCGCCATTTCGTGTTCCGCTACCGGTCGCCGGCGCACTGGGTGCAGGTCTTTCGCGACTACTACGGCCCGGTGCACAAGGCCTTCGCCGCACTCGACGCCGCCGGGCAGGCCGAACTCGAGCGCGACCTTGGCGCGCTGCTCGAGCGCCTGAACATCGGCGGCGAGGATTCGCTCGTCGTTCCCGGCGAGTACCTGGAGGTCGTGGTCAGCAAGCGGTAGCCGCCGGCGCAGCCGGGTCGCGGCCGGGCGGGTCGATCGGCATGCAGGTCAGCACCCGGCCGACGCCGCGGCCACCGTCAAGGCCGCCAGGCGGGCAGCGATGAGTTCGGGCCGACTGCGCTTCAGGACGCGGCCACCGTGATCGCCCCGACCATGCCCGCCTGGTAGTGCCCGGCAATCAGGCAGGCGAACTCGAACTGCCCGGCACGGTTGAAGGTCCAGACGATCTCGACTGTCTTGCCCGGCGCCACGTGCGCCATGTACGGCTCGTCGTGTTCCATGCCGGGGAACTTCAGCATCAGCGCCGCGTGCTTGTCGTTCGCGGCCTTGGTGCCGATGACGAACTCGTGCAGCACCTGGCCGTCGTTGCGCACCACGAAGCGCAGCGTCTCGCCGAGCTTGACGCTGATGCGGTCGGGCTTGAAGCGCATGTCGTCGGACATGGCGACTTCGATGCTGCGCGACGCCTGGCCTGCATCGCCGGCGATGCCCCAGTCTTTCTGCTCCTTCGTGGGCGAGCCGTGGCCGGCGGGGTGCGTGTCGTCGCCGTGGGCGAGGGCCGGGCCGGTGCCGACGAGCAGGCTCGCCGCGCTGGCGAGGATCAGGCTTCTCTTGCTGAGGGTCATGTGATTCCTTCTGAGAACGTGCAGGGTCGAACTTCAATGGCCGGTGTGCCCGCCCGCTGGCTTGCGCACCTTGACTTCGCTCGGGGTGGTGGCGGCGCGCAGCGGCGGCATCGACGTGCCGCCGCTCGCGCTGGAGCGCGCCGGCTGGGGCAGTGCGCCGGTCCACTCGTAGGCCACCGTGCCCGGCGGGTGCTTGAACCAGCCGGGGTCGCGGTAGTCGCCTGGCGGCTGGTCCCTGCGTACCTTGACGACGCTGAACATGCCGCCCATGCCGACCGCGCCGAACGGGCCTTCGCCGGCCATCATCGGCGCGGTGTTGTCGGGCAGCGGCATTTCCATCTCGGTCATGTCGTGCATGCCGCGCTCGCCCATCACCATGTAGTCGGGGATCAGCTGCGTGATCTGCCGCGCCACGCCACTGTGGTCGACGCCGATCATCGTCGGCACGTCGTGGCCCATCGCGTTCATCGTGTGGTGGGCCTTGTGGCAGTGGAAGGCCCAGTCGCCTTCCTCGTCGGCGAGGAACTCGATCTGCCGCATCTGGCCGACGCCGATGTCGGTGGTGACCTCGTAGCGCCGCGTGCTCTTCGGCGTCGGCCCGCCGTCGGTGCCGGTGAGCTGGAACTCGTGGCCGTGCAGGTGGATCGGGTGGTTGGTCATCGTGAGATTCCCGACGCGGATGCGCACCCTGTCGTTCTTGCGCACGACCAGCGGGTCGATGCCGGGGAAGATGCGGCTGTTGAAGCTCCACAGGTTGAAGTCGAGCATCGTCATGATCTTCGGCGTGTAGCTGCCGGGGTCGATGTCGTAGGCGGCGAGCAGGAAGACGAAGTCGCGCTGCACCTCGTCGATCAGCGGGTGTTTCGCCCGCGGGTGCGTGACCCAGAAGCCCATCAGCCCCATCGCCAACTGCGCCATCTCGTCGGCGTGCGGGTGGTACATGAAGGTGCCGGGGCGGCGCGCGACGAACTCGTAGACGAAGGTCTTGCCCGGCGGGATGCCCGGCTGCGTCAGGCCGGTGACGCCGTCCATGCCGTTGGGCAGCCGCTGGCCGTGCCAGTGCACGCTGTGCAGCTCGGGCAGCTTGTTGGTGACGAAGATGCGCACGCGGTCGCCTTCGACCACCTCGATCGTCGGCCCCGGGCTCTGGCCGTTGTAGCCCCACAGGTGCGCGTTGAAGCCGGGGGTCATCTCGCGCACCACCGCCTCAGCCACGAGGTGGAATTCCTTGACGCCGCCGTTCATGCGCCAGGGCAGCGTCCAGCCGTTGAGCGTGACCACCGGGTTGTAGGGCCGGCCGGTGCCGGGGTGCAGCGGCGGCGCGGTGTCGGGCGTGGTCTGGATCACCGGCTCGGGCAGTGCGGCCATCGCCACCTTGCTGACAGCGGCGGCCGAGGCTGTGGCGGTGATGGCACCGGCGCCGCCGATGAGTTTGCGTCGGGACAGCATCTCGTTTCCTTGTCGGATCAGTGGCCGGCGCTGCCGGCCGCGGTCGCGGCCGGACTCGCGGGCGGCGCGAGCGTGGGCTTGCCGATCAGCGCCATGTCGAGGTCGGCCTGCGCGATCCAGAAATCGCGCAGCGCTTCGATCGCGCCGTTGACGCTGGCGA
>CALBTN010000145.1 GCA_937967345.1 uncultured Rubrivivax sp.
ACGAGATTTCTGCCTGTCTCGTGGGCTCGGAGATGTGTATAAGAGACAGCCCCCAAGGAGACTGAACATGTTGACATCGAAGGCCTGGACCCCGATCGCGCTGGCGATCACGCTGGGGTGCACCGGCGCCGCTTACGCCAAAGTCAGCGCCGCCGAGGCCGACCATCTGGGCAAAGACCTCACCTGCGTCGGCGCCGAAAAGGCCGGCAACAAGGACGGCTCGATTCCCGCGTTCTCGGGCAAGTGGCTGGGCACGCCACCGGGCGTGGACTACAAGTCGACGACCGGGCAGCACCCGGTGGACCCCTACGCCGCCGACAAGCCGCTGTTCAGCATCACCGCGGCCGACTACCAGAAGTTCGCTGACAAGTTGTCCGACGGGCAAAAGGCGATGTTCGCCAAATACCCGAAGACCTTCCGCATGGACGTGTACCCGACGCGGCGCGACTTCCGTTACGCCGACTACGTGTGCGAGTCGGCCAAGAAGAATGCGCTCAACGCCGAGATCACCGACGGCGGCATGGCCATCAAGGGCGCCGTCACCGGCGCGGTGCCGTTCCCGATCCCGAAGGACGGCAACGAGCTGTTGATGAACAACACCTTCCCGACGCGCGCCTACAACGAGGACACGCTGCGCGACTTCGCCAACGTGCAGTCCAACGGCACCGTCACCTGGGGCCGCCAGCGCAACACCAATCTGGGCGTCATCGGTCTGCCGGAAAACCGCGGCAAACCGCTGGAAGGCCCGATGGCCTACAGCCTGGCCGCCACGCTGCTGCCCGAGCGCGACAAGGGCAGCGTCAGCGTGTCGCAAGAGCCGACCAGCTTCGCCAAGGACAAGCGCCTGGCCTGGGTCTACGACCCCGGCACGCGGCGCGTGCGCCAGTTGCCCGAATACGGCTTCGACCAGCCGATCGGCGGCAGCGGCGGCAAAATGACGATCGACTCCGACCGCCTGTTCAACGGCTCGCCCGAGCGCTACACCTGGACCTCGCTGGGCAAGCGCGAGATGTTCGTGCCGGCCGACTCCTACAAGGTGCACGGCAAGGACGTCAAGTACGCCGACCTGATCAAACCCGGCCACGCCAACCCCGACTACATCCGTTGGGAGCTGCGCCGCGTGTGGGTGCTCGAAGGCACGCTGAAAGAGGGTTATCGCCACCTGTACGGCAAGCGCGTGCTGTTCCTCGACGAGGACACCTGGCAAGCCGCGATGTCCGACTTCTACGACGCGCGTGGCCAGCTGTGGCAGTTCGCTTTCATCAACCACTACTACGCCTTCGATGCGCAGATCTGGCAGGCCGGCACCAGCTTCTATCACGACCTGAATTCGGGCGGCTACGTCGGCTACAACCTGTTCCAGGAACGTGAGCGTGGCCCGATCCTGAACAAGGGCGACCTCACACCCAAGATGTTCACGCCCGAAGCGGCGCGCAGCATGGGCAACTAAAACGACAACCAGGGAACCACGGGTACACGAGGAGCAACATTAGATGAAAAAGCACATCACCCCGCACGCCATTGCACTGGCGGCGGCGATGGTGGCCGCCGGGCCGGCGGCTGCCCTGGAGCAGATCGAGTTCGGGCCGGGCATCAAGCTCGATGCGCGCGCCAACTTCACCTACACGCTGGGGCAGCGTGTGAAGCAGCAGGACGCGCTGCTCGCGCGCACCGTCGGCATCAACGACGGCAACAACAACTTCGACCGGGGCGCGCTGACGGCCAACCGCCTGGGCGCGCTGGTCGACGCCAAGCTCAGCTACGGCGACAGCGGCTTCGTCTATTCGGGCAGCATCTTCTACGACGGTGCCTATCACGGCATCAACGACAACAACCCGGGCAACGGTTTCCCCGGCCCCGGCTTCAACCCGAACTCGGTCAACACGGCGCCGCCGTTCAACCAGTTCACCAGTCAGACCGAGTACTACCAGGGCGGCTACGGGCGCAACCTGGACGTCTACGCCTACACCTCGTTCGACATCGACGAAGCGCGCGCCACCGTGCGCCTGGGCCGCCACGTGGTGAACTGGGGTGAGGCGCTGTTCTTCCCCAGCATCGGCCTGGCGCAAGGGCCGGCCGACGGCACCAAGGTCGGCATCCCCGGCACCGAGACCAAGGACCAGTTGCTGCCCGAAAGCCAGATCTCGGCCGCGATCGAAGTCACGCCGCGCTGGACGCTGCTGGCACAACTGCAGTTCCAGTTCCACAAGACCTTCGCGCCGTCGGTGGGCTCGTACCTGAGCACCTCCGACGCGGTGGGCCAAGGCGCCATCTGCCTGGGGCCGTGGGCCAAACTGCCGGCCGCCGGCGGCTTCGGCGGCTTCACCGGCTGCTCGTTCGGCGTGCGCCAGGCCGACACCACACCCGACAACTTCGGCCAGTGGGGCATCGGCACACGCTACCGCGTCACCGACGAAACCGAGGTCGGCGTGTACTACCTGAACTACAAGGACCGCACGCCGCTGCCGGTGGTCAACCTGTTCGCGCCCGGTGTGCCGACGCCGTTCCCCGGTGTCGCACAGATCGGCAACGGCACCTACAGCGTCAACTACTTCGACGATGTCCACCTGATCGGCGCCACCTACAGCACGACGCTGGGCGTGGCGACGGTGACCGGTGAGCTGTCGTACAAGGACAACGCGCCGGTGCTGGTCAATGCCTTGTTGCCGGCGGGCCAGGGCTTTGCGGAAGTGGCAGGGGGGCCGTCACGCGGCAAGATCACGCAGCTGAACATCGGCACCTTCATCAACGCCGGCAACACGCCGATCGCACGCTCGACGCAGGTACTGGCCGAGATCTCCACCGTCTACGTCGGCGAGATCGACAAGGTCCAGATCCCGTTCAACCCGGCGCCGGCCTTCTTCCCGTACAGCAACCGGCGAACCTTCGATACCCACGCCGCGATAGCGGGCAACCTGACCACCGTGCTCGGCTACCCCGGCATCTTCGAGGGCTGGGATCTGACGGTGCCCATCAGCTTCTCGATGCAGTTCCTCGGCCGCACCATCACCGGCGGCGTCGGCGGCGAAGGCGACATGCGCTACAGCCTGGGTGCGACCATGGTCTACGGCGGCAATCTGTCGCTGGGCCTGAGCTACCTCGGCTACCTGGGCAATGCCAACGTCACGATGCTCAACTTCCGTCCGCTGACCGACCGTGACCAGGTGTCGCTGGTCGCCAAGTACTCGTTCTGAGCGTGCCGGCCCGGTGGCGCGCGTACTGAATCCACACTCATGACGCGCACCTACCGAGCCCTGTTTGAACCCGGCCGCATCGGCCGGCTGACGCTGAAGAACCGCATCGTGATGGCGCCGATGGGCTCCAACTTTGCGGAAGAAGACGGCAGCTGCGGCCCGCGCATCCAGGCCTACTACGAGACCCGCGCCCGCGGCGGCGCCGGGCTGCTGACGATGGGCGTGTGCGCGGTGGCCTTCCCCGCCGGCACGGCCGAGCCCTACCAGGTCGGCATCTCGCAGGACGACCACATCCCCGGCCTGGCCGAGCTGACACGCCGCGTTCACGCCCAAGGCGCGAAGATCGGCATGCAGCTGCAGCACGCCGGCAAAACCGCGACGCGCGACATGACTGCCGGGCGCGACCTGTGGGTGCCATCGGTGCCGCCACCGCAGAAGTCGACGATGCTGCAGGCCTTCACGCCGCTGGAGCTGTCGACCTTCGTCGGCGGCCTGGGCAAGCAGCGTCCGCGCATCCGCGTGATGGACCGCGCCGATTGCCAGCAGATGACGCAGTGGTTCGCCGACGCCGCGGCGCGTGCGCAGCAAGCCGGCTTTGACGGTATCGAGCTGCACGCCGCGCACAGCTACATCTTTGCCGGCTTCTTGTCGCCGTACTACAACAAGCGCGACGACGAGTACGGCGGCGCCATCGCCAACCGCGCGCGGCTGCTGACCGACACCTTGCGCGCGGTGAAGGCGCGCTGCGGCGCCGACTTTCCGGTGTGGGTGCGGTTGGACGGCGAGGAACTGCGCACCAAGGGCGGCATCCAGCCGGCCGATGCGGCGGCTGCGGCGCTGCTGGCGGTGCAGGCCGGCGCCGATGCGGTCAGCGTGTCGGCCTACGCCACGCTCACCGAAGGCAAAGCCTTCACCGAAGCGCCGCTGGCGCAAGAGCCGAACGCCTTTTTGCCCTATGCGCGCGAGGTCAAGGCCGCGGTCAAGGTGCCGGTGATCCTGGCCGGGCGCGTCGAGCCCGAAGAAGCCGAAGCCGCGATCGAGCGCGGCGACATCGATTTCGTCGCCATGGGCCGACCCCGAGCTGCCGATCAAGCTGCACCGCGGCAAGCCCGAAGACGTGCGCCCGTGCATCTACTGCTACGTGTGCGTCAGCCAGATCTTCATCAACCAGCGCGTCAAGTGCGCGGTCAACCCGCAGACCGGCCACGAGTTCGAGTACCCGATCGAGCCGGCGATCAGCCCCAAGCGCGTGCTGGTGATCGGCGGCGGCCCGGCCGGCATGGAAGCCGCGCGCGTGGCCGCGCTGCGTGGCCACCGCGTCACGCTGGTCGAGCGCAGCGACCGCCTGGGCGGCACGCTGTTCTTCGCCGCGCTGGCCTATACCGAGAACGGCGCGCTGC
>CALBTN010000146.1 GCA_937967345.1 uncultured Rubrivivax sp.
CACCCTAGTGTCTTCCATCATCCAGGGTGACCCGCCCCGGTCATGACAGTTAGCGTGACCGTGCGCGTGGCAGCGTCCAGCGCCACCACCGTGGCCTGCAGTTGAACCGTGCCGGCGACACCGCCGACGCCGGGGGCGCTGGCGGCGACCACCGCAGCCACCGGCGGCTGGGCCTGCTGGGCGAAGGCGAGAGGCGCGACGGCGGCGGCGGCGAGGACGACGGGTAGGACGATGCGAGCTTTCATGTTTGCCTGTGGCAGTTGGGAAGGGGGCGTATTGGAGCACGGCTGTGCAGCGCCGGTTCCCGGCCGCGCTGCACATTGCGGCTTGGCTAAGATCGGCGCGAGGCGTTCCCGACACGATGCCGCTTCACCCTGCGAACCATGCACCACCCCTTCGCCGACCTCATCGCGCTGCGCACCGACGAGCAAGGTGCCGGGCACAGCCGGCTGTCGCTGGTGGTGGCGCCCGAACACCTGAACCCGCACCGCGTGGTGCATGGCGCGGTGCTGTACGCGCTGGCCGACACCGGCATGGGCGCGGCGCTGTACCCGACACTGGCCGATGGCGAGATCTGCGCCACCATCGAGATCAAGATCAACTACTTCAAGCCGGTGCGCTCGGGCACGCTGCGCTGCCTGACGCGCTTGATCCACCGCGGGCGCCGCGTGGCCAACCTCGAAGCGCAACTGTTCGCTGGCGACACCCTGGTGGCGCAGGCCAACGGCAACTACGCGATCATTCAACCGCGCGCCAAGCCGGCCGGCGCTTGATGCCCACGGCCGCCGCCGCGGCAGCACGCTGGCCTCAGCCGCACGAGGGCAAACGCCAGCGCGGCACTTTGCCGCCGTCGCATTGCACGCGGCCGGCGGCGAGCAGTTCGTCCAGATGCAGCTGGATCGAGCGCGCCTCGGCGCTGTCGATCCACAGCTCGGCGGCATGCGGTGGATACATCAGCCGCTCGCGTACCAGATCGTCCAGCGTGCGCGGCCCGGCTTCGAGCATGCGCAGCAGCCGGGCCTCGCGCTCGTCGATGCGCGCGGCAAAGGCGGCGAGCAGCTCGAGGAAGACCGCGCGTTCGCGGATCACCCCCTTGTGGTGCGAGGTGATCCAGGCCGAGGCCGGCAGCTCGGCCAGGCGCTGCAGGCTGCGGCGGAAGTCGGCCAGGCTGGACGTCGCATCGCCGTAGTACGGGCCGAAGCCGGACAGCTCGATGTCGCCGATGAAGGCGATGCCGGCCGGCTCGACCAGCAGCGCGCAGTGGCCGGCGGTGTGGCCGGGCAGGTGCAGCGCGCGCACCCGCACCGCACCCAGGTCCCACACCGCGCCGTCGTCGTAGCCGATGGCATCGGGCCGCGCGACATAGCTGAATTCGGCCTCGATGCGCGCGCGCAGCGCATCCAGCACCGGCGGCGCATAGCCGTAGTGGCGTGACAGCCCTTCGAAGCTGCGCGCGGCGAGCAGGTCGGCCTGGTGCACGTGCAGCGGGGTGTTCGGCATCAGGTGCAGGCCGGCCATGTGGTCTTCGTGCACATGGCCGAGGATCGCCAGGTCGGCGTCGGCCAGCAGTACGGCGAGGTGGTTGGCCACCTGCGGTGTGTCGAACACCGCCATCGAATCGCTGCCGCGCACCACCACCAGGTTGCCGTCGGGGTACTTGCCGCCCTTCGCGCCGAAGTGCACGCTGACCGGACCGAGCTCGAGCATCGGGATCGTCGTCATCGCCCGCATCATAGGCAGCGAGCGGCTGCCGCGGTGTTGCCGCCGTGTGCGCCGCCGCGCCGCGGCTTCAGCGGACCCAGTCCAGCGGGTCTTCGTTCAGCGCCGGCATGCGCCCTTGCTGCTCGACGAAGACGCGATGCCAGATGGCGAACTGCAGCACGCCCCACAGCTGCTCGGTGCCGCCGCCGCCGTTGCGCTGCAGATCGAGCAGGTGGCGCACGCCGTCGCTGTCGAACCAGTGGGCGACCGCCTCGTTGGCCAGCAGCACCGGGCCGAGGCGCGACAAGAACTCGCCGCCCAGCAGCTGGCGCATCGGCACGTGGAAGCCGCGCTTGGACTTCAGCAGATGCTCGCCGGGAATGAGGCGCTGGCCCCAGCGGCGCAGCAGCAGCTTGCCCAGGCGGCGCTGGACCTTCAGCGCATCGGGCAGCCCCAGGCCGAACTCGACGATGCGGTGGTCCAGGAAGGGCACGCGCGCTTCCACGCCGAAGGCCATCAGGCTGCGGTCGACCTTGACCAGCAGCTTGTCGGGCAACGGGCCGACCAGGTCGTAGTACTGCAGCCGCTGCAGGCTGCTCCACTGCCGCGGCGCGTCGCCCCAGGCCTGCGCCTGCGCGCGCCGGTAGCCGTGGCTGGCGGCCTGCAACGCCGGCCCGTACGCACGCCGGCGCAGCTCGGCCGGCCAGTGGTTGCGCGTGCGCAGTCCGCCCTTGCCGGGGCGCAGCAGGTTGCTCAGCCAGCGCTGCGCCGGGTGCTTGCGAAAGCGCGCATAACCGGCGAAGGCCTCGTCGCCGCCTTCGCCGGTGAAGATCACCTTCAGCGACTTGCCGGCGTGTTCGGCCAGCAGCGAGGTCGGCAGCACCGCGAAGTCGCGCATCAGCTCGTCGGTGGCCCAGATGGCGTGCGGGATGCGCGCCAGCAGCTCGTCGGGCGTGGTCTCGATCGCATGGTGGCGCGTGCCGAACTGCCGCGCGATGCGCTGCGCATCGTCCAGCTCGTTGCGCTCGCGCGTGACCGAGTAGCCGATCGAAAAGCTCTCGATCGGCTTGTCGTGCAGCCGCGTCAGCATCGCGCACAGCAAGCTGGAATCGACACCGCCCGACAGGAACATACCGAACGGCACGTCGGCGCGCATGTGCTCGAGCATCACCTGCTCGAACAGCGTGGTAAAGGCTTCTTCGGCCTCGGCCATGTCCAGCGCCGCGGTGCGCACCGGCTGCAGCGACCAGTAGCGCTCGCGCTCGATGTTCAGCGCGTAGTCGATGCTCAAGGCGTGGCCCGGCGGCACGCGGCTGACGCCGGCAAACACCGTGGCCTCGCCGGCGGCGTATTCGTTCTCGAGGAACTGCGCGAGCGCGTCGGCTTCGATCTTTGGCGTGGCCGGCAGCAGCGGCAGCAGCGCCTTCAGCTCGGAGGCAAAGGCCACCAGCGTGGCGTCGCGGTACAGGTACAGCGGCTTGATGCCCAGCCGATCACGCGCCAGCACCACGCAGCGGCGCGCGCGGTCGTGCAGCGCCAGCGCGAACATGCCGTGCAGCCGGCGCAGGCCGGCCGCGCCCTCGGCCGCGTAGGCCTGCAGCACGCTCTCGCTGTCGGAATGCGTCAGCGGCTCGAAGCCGCCGCGCGCGATGAACTCGGGGCGCAGCTCGACGTAGTTGTAGATCTCGCCGTTGAAGACGAGCGCAAGCTCCT
>CALBTN010000147.1 GCA_937967345.1 uncultured Rubrivivax sp.
CGGTGATCTACCTCACCGGGCCCAGCGGCAAGTTCATCACCGGCGAGCTGCTCAATGTCGATGGCGGCGGCGTGCTGTGGGGCGAGTTGTGGACCATCCCTAAGCCCGCCTACTTCACGCAGGAGCAGACGGCATGACCGCGCCCGTCCAACAGCCGAAGTTCGGCCCTGGCGACGAGGCCCTGTCGCAGCTGCCTACGGTCTACCGCAACGACCTGTTCGCCGGCAAGGTAGTGCTGGTCTCGGGCGCCGGCAGCGGCATCGGCAAGGCCATCGCCTTCCTGTTCGCCCGCCTGGGCGCCACGCTCGCGATCTGCGGCCGCAAGCTCGACGCGCTGGAAGACTGCGCCGAGAAGCTGCGCTCCCTGTCAGGCCGCGATGTCTTCGTGCACCCGATGACGATCCGCGATCCGGCGCAGGTCGAAGGCCTGCTCGACGCCGTCTGGGAACGCTTCGGCGGCATCGACGTGCTGGTCAACAACGCCGGCGGGCAGTTCGCCGCGCACGCGATGGACTTCAGCGACAAGGGCTGGAACGCCGTCATCGACACCAACCTCAACGGCACCTGGTACATGATGCAGGGCACGGCGAAGCGCTGGGTCAAGGAGGGCAAGCGCGACGGCAGCATCGTCACCATCGCCGCAGCCGTGGACCGCGGCCTGCCCGGCATGGCACACACGGCAGCCTCGCGTGCCGGCGTGATCGCGCTGTCGCAGACGCTGGCAGTCGAATGGGCCGAACACGGCATCCGCGTCAACTGCATCGGCGCCGGCGCGATCGAGAGCAACGGCTTCAACAACTACAAGGAAGAGAACGTCGGCGGCCTTTTCCGCACCAACCCCATGCTCAGGGCCGGAGACGTGCAGGACATCGCCGAAGCGGCGGTCTACCTCACAGCCTCCTCGGGCAAGTACATCACCGGCGAGACGGTCAACATCGACGGCGGCATGGTGCTGTGGGGCGAGTTCTGGCCCGCGGGCATGCCCGACTACTTCAAGCCACCCTCATCCCACACATGAGCTCCACAAACGACAACACCGCCAGCGGCCCCGGCCCGCTGGCCGGCGTCAGGATCATCGACCTCACCACGGTGGTGATGGGGCCGTTCGCCTCGCAGATCCTGGCCGACCTGGGCGCCGACGTCATCAAGGTGGAGTCGCCCGATGGCGACACCGTGCGCAACATCGGGCCCAGCCGCAGCGTGGGCATGGGCCCGATGTACCTGGCCCTCAACCGCAACAAGCGCAGCATCGCGCTCGACCTGCGCAATCCCGACGGCCTGGCGGCCTTGAAGCGCCTGATTGCCGACGCCGACGTGCTGCTGTTCAACATCCGCCCCGACTCGATGGGTCGGCTGGGCCTGAGCTACGACGAGGTTTCCGCGGTCAACCCGCGCATCGTCTACTGCGGTGCCTACGGCTTCGGCGAAGGTGGGCGCTATGCCGGCAAGCCGGCACTCGACGACCTGATCCAGGGCGCGGTGGCCCTGCCCTCGCTGGTCGGCCGCGTGACGGGCGAGCCGCGCTACCTGCCGACTAACATCTGCGACCGCACCACCGGCCTGACCGCCGTCTACGCCGTCACCGCCGCGCTCTACGCGCGCGAGCGCAGCGGCCGCGGCCAGGCCATCGAAGTGCCGATGTTCGAGACCATGGCGCAGTTCGTGCTGTCCGACCACATGTACGGCCAGACCTTCGACCCACCGCTGGCCGACGCCGGCTATGTGCGCCTGCTCGCCAAGGACCGCCGCCCCTGCAAGACCAAGGACGGCTACATCTGCGTCCTGATCTACATCGACAAGCACTGGAAGAACTTCTGCCAGATGCTGGGCCGCGAGGAGATGCTGCGCGACCCGCGCTTCCTGCGCATGGCCGACCGCACGCGCAACGTCGACGCGCTGTACGCCTTCGTCACCGAGCAGATGGCCCAGCGCACCACCGCCGAGTGGATGGACGCGCTGGCCAAGGCCGACATCCCGGTGACGCCCATGCACACGCCGACCACGCTGATGGACGACCCGCACCTGGCCGACGTCGGCTTCTTCGAGTGGATCGAGCACCCGAGCGAAGGACGCATCCGCACGATGAACATCCCTGGCACCTGGTCCGGCACGCCGCCGTCGATCCGCCGCCATGCACCGCTGCTCGGCGAGAACACGCGCGAGCTGCTGGCCGAGGCCGGCTATGCGCCGGCAGACATTGATCGCATGCTGGCAAGCGGTGCGGCGAGCGCCCAGGCCGTGCCGGCCAAGACGGCGCCCTGACGCTCAGCCCGCGCGCGCGCCACCGGCGCGAACGACGCCGCTGCGCACCAGCGCATCCAGTTCCGACGCCGGCACGCCCCAGCGCCGCACCTGTTCGAGTGCCCCGTCGTCGGCAGTGTGCGGGGCCCGAGGCAGCGCCGCCGGCGTGGCGCTGAAACGCGGCGCCGGCGCCGGCTGAACCACGCCGCCGATGTCGACGAAGGTCGCGCGCGCCCGGTTGTGCGGATGCTTCGGCGCGTCGAGCGGCGCGAGCACCGGCGCGAAGCAGGCGTCGCCGCCCTCGAGCAGTTCGCACCATTGCGCCCGCGTGCGGGTCTCGAAGATCGCGGCCAGGCGGGCCTTACTCTCGCCCCAGCGCGAGGCGTCATCGAAGTCGAAGGCGTCGGCGCTCAGGCCCAGACGCCTCAACAGGATCTCACGGAACTTCAGCTCGATCGGCGCGACCGACACGTACTCGCCGTCGGCGCAGCGGAACACCTCGTAGTGCGGCGCCCCCGAATCCAGCAGGTTGGTGCCGCGCGGCCCGGTGTGCATGCCGCTGGCGAGCATGCCGTACAGCGAGGTCATCAGCATCGCCGCGCCGTCGACCATCGCCGCATCGACAATCTGCCCGGCACCGCCGCGCTGCGTGTTCCACAAGGCCGCGAGCATGCCGAACGCGAGCAGCAGACCGCCGCCACCGAAGTCGCCGACCAGGTTCAGCGGCGGCGTCGGCGGCGCACCGGCGCGGCCGATCGCATGCAGCGCTCCCGACAAGGCGATGTAGTTCAGGTCGTGCCCTGCGGCCAGCGCCAGCGGCCCGGTCTGCCCGAAACCGGTGACGCGCCCATAGACCAGCTTGTGCTGCTGCGCCAGACAAGGCTCGGGGCCCAGGCCGAGCCGCTCCATGGTCTGCGGCCGAAAACCTTCGATCAGCGCATCACTGCAGGCGACGAGCCGACGCGCGAACGCGACCCCTTCGGCGGCCTTCAGATCAACCGCGATCGAGCGTTTGCCGCGGTTGAGCAGATCGAATTTCGGCGGCCGTTCAATGCCCAGACCGCTGGGCGCGACGCGGTCCACCCGCAGCACCTCGGCGCCCAGGTCGGCCAGCAACATGCCGCACATCGGGCCGGGCCCGATACCGGCGAACTCCACCACCTTCATGCCGCTCAGCGGTCCCTGGCTCATTGTCTGTTCTCCTTGAACGATGGAATATCAACCGAGCAGTCGATCAAGGCGTTCCTTGGCCTCGGCCAATTCGCCCAGCATGTCCTGCACCACCTGGCGGACCGAGGTCTCCTCGCGCATGTCGGCGACGATCTGCCCGACGGGGTAGGTCAGGAACTCCTTGGCCCGCACCCGTTCGACCCGCGTGCGGCCCTGCCCCCACCACAGAATCGCCTGCAGCGGCGCGGGCAGCGGATCGGGCGCGCCAGGCGCGTCCCAGGCATCGGTGAAGGCGCTGCGCAGCGTGCGGCAGGGCTTGCCGGTGACGCTGCGCGTGAGCACCGCGTCGTCGGGTCCGGCCTCGAACATGCGCGCCTTGATCTCGGGCGTGACCTCGCTCTGCACCGTCTTCAGCCAGATCGAGCCGCACCACGCGCCTTCGCAGCCGAGCGCCAGCGCTGCCGCGAGCTGTCGCCCACGGCCGACGCCGCCGGCTCCGAGCACCGGCAGCGGCGCGACCGCATCGACGATGCGTGGCCACAGCACCATCGAGGTGGTGCTGCCGGTGTGGCCGCCGGCCTCGGTGCCGACAGCGATGACGAAATCACAACCGGCATCGCGGTGCTTGATCGCGTGTTTGGGTGCCCCCGCCATCGCTGCGACCTTGATGCCGCGCGCATGCGCGCGCTGCACCAGTTCGGCCGGCGGCGAGCCCAGCGCATTGACGATCAGCTTGATCGGGTGGCGCAGCGCGATCTCGATCATCGCGGCGCTTTCGCCCGGGGTGAAGTTGAAGGTCGAAACCAGGTCGCGCTCGATCTGCGCCGCTTCGGCCGCGGGCAGCGCTGGCACACCGGCGCGATCGAGCATGCCGCGAACGAAAGCCAGATGCTCGGCGGGCAGCAGCCGGTCGGCGTCGTACTTGGCCTCGCCCTCGCCCGCGTCCTGATAGGTCGTGGGCATCAGGATGTCGACGCCGTAGGGCCGGCCACCGATGTGGTCGTCGATCCATTGCAGCTCGGCGTCGACGCGCTGCGGGCTCATGCGGGCCAGGCCGAGCACACCGAGACCACCGGCCTTCGAGACCTCGACGACCACGTCGCGGCAGTGCGAGAACGCGAAGATCGGTGCCTCGATCCCGAACATTTCACACAAGCGGTTGGCCACGGCTATCATCCGGTATGGGTCCAATATTGGACCATTGTGCCAATAATGAAACGGCTTTCTGCCCCCGCATCGGCCCCCGCATCGGCCCCTGTGAGCGGTTCCGCCAGCGACGACTACAGCGGCCCGAAGTCGCCCTTGCGCGTGATGCAGATCGTCGAATTGCTGGCCGCCGCGACCCACGGCCTGTCGCTGGCCGCGATGACCGAAGCACTGCAGATTCCCAAGACCAGCCTGCTGAACCACCTGCGGGTGATGGTCGGCCCCGGTTACGTGAGCCTGCGCGACGCCCGCTACACGCTCGGCCCGGCAGCGATGCGGCTGGGCGCGATCATCGCCGCCGATGCCGGCGTGCTGGCCGCGGCTCGCCCGGTGGCGGCCGAACTGGTGGCCCGCACCGGCGAGACCGTGATGCTCGCCACGCTCGACGAACGCAGTGCCGAGGCGCTGTACATCGACGTGATCGACAGCCAGCAGGACATCCGCTATTCACCGCGGGTCGGCTCGCGCTGGCCGCTGTACTGCACCGGCATGGGCCGTGCGCTGCTGGCCTTCCAGGATCCGTCGTTCATTCGCCGCTACCTGGCCGAAACCGACATGCTGCGGCGCACGCCGCGCACGATCACCGACCGGGCGCGCCTGCGCCGCATCCTCGACGAGGTGCGCAGCGCCGGTGTCGTGGTGACACAGGGCGAGCACACGGTGGGCGCCGGCGCCGTGGCCGCACCGATCATCGAACGCGACGGGCGCGTGCGCCATGCCATCGGCATCGGCGTCCCGATCGACCGGCTCGAGCCGCGGCGCGAGTTACTCGCCGCGCTGGTGGCCGAGGCAGCGCGCCAGGTCTCATGGACCCTGGGCGGGCATGCAGCGAGCCCGGTCAACGCGACCCACAAGACCCTCAGGGACACCGCCTCATCGCCGGCAGTCGCACCATCAACCCGACCTACCAAGGCCCGCCAGGGCGAACGGAGACAGGCATGAACCCTCGCTTCGCAAGCGCCGCGCGCAACCTGTCGCGCGGCTTGACCCTCGCCCTGCTGCTGGGCCTGGCCCCGCTGGCCGCCCATGCGCAGTATCCGAACAAGCCGGTTCGCCTGGTCGTACCCTTCGGCCCAGGGTCGGCGACCGACACGTTTCTGCGCATCGTCGCCGAGCCGCTGGGCACCGCGCTCGGCCAGAGCGTGGTGGTCGACAACAAGCCCGGCGCGATGTCGGTGCTGGCCGTCGAGCACGTCGCCAAGTCGGCGCCCGACGGCTACACCGTGGTCGCCGCCACCAACTCCATCGTCGCCAACCCGGCCGGCATCCTGCGCAGCGTCAACTACGACCCGTTCCGCGACTTCACGCCCATCACCCGGCTGGCCGGCACATCCTATGTGCTGGTGGTGGCGGCAGACCAGCCCTGGAAGACGCTGGACGAGCTGGTTGCGCATGCGCGCGCCAACCCGGGCAAGCTCAACTACGCCAGCGGCAACCTCGGTGGCGTGCTGTACGGCGGCATGCTGCAGAAGTCGATCGGCGCGGACATGGTGCACGTGCCCTACAAGTCCACGCCACCGGCGCTGCTGGAGTTGCTGGCCGGCCGCGTGCACCTCATGTTCACCGACCTGGTGACGGCCAGCGGGCAGGTCAAGGCGGGCAAGGTGCGGCCG
>CALBTN010000148.1 GCA_937967345.1 uncultured Rubrivivax sp.
GCCGTGGGCCGTTGACGTGAGCTCCGGCGTGGAAAGCTCCAAGGGCATCAAGGATGCCGAGCTGATGCGCCGCTTTTGCGATGCGGTACGCGAGGCCGACGCCCGTATTGCCGCCCACCCCCGAGGATCCACTCCATGCTGAACTACCAACAACCCGACGCGCGGGGCCGCTTCGGCCCGGTGCACGACACCTACTACGGAGGCCGCTTCGTCGCCGAGACGCTGATCCATGCGCTGGACGAACTGCAGGCCACCTACGAGCGCTACCGCGATGAGCCGGCCTTCCAGGCGGAGTTCCGCCGCGAGCTGGCGCATTTCGTCGGCCGCCCGAGCCCGATCTACCACGCCGCGCGCATCAGCCGCGAACTGGGCGGCGCGCAGATCCACCTGAAGCGCGAGGACCTCAACCACACCGGCGCGCACAAGATCAACAACACCATCGGCCAGGCACTGCTGGCGCGGCGCATGGGCAAGCCGCGCGTCATTGCCGAGACCGGCGCCGGCCAGCACGGCGTGGCCACCGCGACGATCTGCGCGCGCTACGGCCTGGAATGCGTGGTCTACATGGGCGCCGAGGACATCCGGCGCCAAAGCCCCAACGTCTACCGCATGAAGCTGCTCGGCGCCACGGTGGTGCCGGTGGAGTCGGGCAGCAAGACGCTGAAGGATGCGCTGAACGAGGCGCTGCGCGACTGGGTGACCAACGTCGAGAACACCTTCTACATCATCGGCACGGTGGCCGGCCCGGCGCCGTACCCGCAGATGGTGCGCGACTTCCAGCGCGTGATCGGCGACGAATGCGTCGAACAGATGCCCGTCATGATCGCTCAGCTCGGCGGACCGGCGGGCCGGCAGCCCGATGCGGTGATCGCCTGTGTCGGCGGCGGCAGCAACGCGATGGGCATCTTCTACCCGTACATCGGCAGTGAAGCGGTGCGGCTGATCGGGGTCGAGGCGGCGGGTCTGGGCCTGGCCAGCGGCAAGCATGCGGCGTCGATCTGCGCCGGTTCGCCCGGCGTGCTGCACGGCAACCGCACCTACTTGCTACAGGACGACGACGGTCAGATCGTCGAGACGCATTCGGTCTCGGCCGGGCTGGACTACCCCGGTGTCGGCCCCGAGCACGCCTACCTGCACGACATCGGTCGCGCCGACTACGTCGCAGTCACCGACGACCAAGCGCTCGCGGCGTTCCATCGGTTGTGCCGCAGCGAAGGCATCATCCCGGCGCTGGAGTCCAGCCACGCGCTGGCCTATGCGATCGAGCTGGCGCCGACGATGCGGCCCGACCAGCACCTGCTGGTCAACCTGTCGGGCCGCGGCGACAAGGACATCAACACCGTTGCCGCGCTGCAAGGGGTTCAGGGAGCCACGGCATGAGCCGCATCGCCGCGACCTTCGACACGCTGCGCGCGCAGCGGCGCAAGGCGCTGATTCCGTACATCACGGTCGGCGACCCCTTCGCCGACGCCACGCCCGATGTGATGCACGGCCTGGTGCAAGGTGGTGCCGACGTCATCGAGCTGGGCGTGCCGTTTTCCGACCCGATGGCCGACGGCCCGGTGATCCAGCAAGCGGGCGAGCGCGCGCTGGCGCGCGGCATCGGCATGGCGCAGGTGTTCGACGTGGTGCGCGGTTTCCGCCGTGACGACGCCAACACGCCGGTGGTGCTGATGGGCTACGCCAACCCGGTGGAGCGCTACGACCAGCGCCACGGTGCCGGTGCGTTCATCGCCGACGCCGTAACTGCCGGCGTCGACGGCGTGCTGGTGGTCGACTACCCGCCCGAGGAAAGCGCGGACTTCGCCGCGGCGCTGCGCGCCAAGGGGCTGGACCCGATCTTCCTGCTGGCACCGACCTCGACTGAAGCGCGCATGCGCGAGGTCGGCCGGCTGGCCAGCGGCTACGTCTACTACGTGTCGCTGAAGGGGGTGACCGGCGCGGGCCACCTCGATACCGCCGGCGTGGCCGCGGTCGTGCCGCGCATCCGCCGGCACGTCACGCTGCCGGTGGGCGTGGGTTTCGGCATCCGCGACGCCGCCAGCGCCTGTGCGGTGGCGCGGGTGGCCGACGCCGTGGTCATCGGCACCCGGCTGGTGCAATTGCTGCAGGACCAGCCGCGCGACAATGTGGCGCGCGCCGCGCGCGAGTTCATCGCCGGCATCCGCAGCGCGCTGGACAACATGCAACCAGGAGAGAACCCATGAGCTGGCTGGAAAAGCTGCTGCCCCCCAAGATCCAGCAGACCGACCCGAGCGAGCGCCGCACCATCCCCGAAGGCCTGTGGCTCAAGTGCCCGTCGTGCGAGACGGTGCTGTACAAGACCGACCTCGAGGGCAACTTCTACGTCTGCCCGAAGTGCGACCACCACCACCGCGTCAGCGCACGCGCGCGGCTCGACGCCTTCCTCGATGCCGAAGGGCGCTACGAGATCGGCCAGGAGGTGCTGCCGGTCGATGCGCTGAAGTTCAAGGACAGCAAGAAGTACCCTGAGCGGCTGAAGGCCGCGCTGGAAGAAACCGGCGAGACCGATGCGCTGGTGGTCTTCGGTGGCGCGGTGATGAGCGTGCCGGTGGTGGCTGCGGCCTTCGAGTTCGACTTCATGGGCGGCTCGATGGGCTCGGTGGTCGGCGAGCGCTTCGTGCGCGGCGTGGAAGGCGCGATCGAGCAGAAGGTGCCGTTCATCTCTTTCGCCGCCACCGGCGGCGCGCGCATGCAAGAAGGCCTGCTCAGCCTGTTGCAGATGGCCAAGACCAACGCCGCGCTGACGCGGCTGGCCAAGGCCCGCTTGCCCTACGTCAGCGTGCTCACCGACCCGACGATGGGCGGCGTGTCGGCCAGCTTTGCCTTCGTCGGCGACCTGGTGATCGCCGAGCCGAAGGCGCTGGTCGGCTTTGCCGGGCCGCGCGTGATCGAGAACACGGTGCGCGAAACGCTGCCCGAGGGCTTCCAGCGCGCCGAGTTCCTGCTGGGCAAGGGCGCGATTGACATGATCGTCGACCGCCGCGAGTTGCGCGCGACGATCGCGCGCGCGCTGGCGATGCTGCAGCGGCAAAGCGCCGACGCGGTGGCCTGAACCCGTCGCCGGGCCTGCCCGGCAGCGCCGTCATGACCGAAGCTTCCACCCTGCAGGAGTGGCTCGCCCACTGCGAGCGGGCGCACCCCAAGACGATCGACCTGACGCTCGAGCGGGTGTGTGCGGTGCGCGATCGGCTCGGGCTGCGCTTTGGCGTGCCGGTGGTGGCGGTGGCCGGCACCAACGGCAAGGGCTCGAGCTGCGCGATGCTCGAAGCAATCGCGCTGCACGCCGGCTACCGCGTCGGGCTGTACAGCAGCCCGCACCTGATCAACTTCGAGGAGCGCTGCCGCATCAACGGCAGCGAGGTCGCGGCTGCCGGCCTGCTGCCGCACTTTGCGGCGGTGGAGGCCGCGCGCGGTGCGATCGGCTTGACCTACTTCGAGTTCACCACGCTGGCGATCCTGCGGGCGTTGGCGCAGGCCGAGCTGGATCTGGTGATCCTGGAGGTGGGCTTGGGCGGGCGCTTCGATGCGGTCAACGCGATCGATGCCGACTGCGCATTGATCACCAGCATCGACCTGGACCACATGGAGTACCTCGGGCCTGACCGCGAGGCCATCGGGTTCGAGAAAGCCGGCATCCTGCGTCCCGGGCGGCCGGCCGTGATCAGCGACCCGATGCCGCCGGCCAGCGTGCTGCGCCACGCGCAACAGATCGGTGCCGACCTGTGGCAGGCCGGGGTGGACTTCGGCCATGCGGGCGATCGCCAGCAGTGGTCATGGCAAGGGCGTGGGCGCCGCTATCACGCGCTGGCCTATCCGGCGCTGCGCGGCGCCAACCAACTGCTCAATGCCAGCGGCGTGCTGGCGGTGTTCGCCGCGTTGCAGCCGGTGCTGCCGATTTCGGCGCAGGCGGTGCGGCTCGGGCTGGCGACGGTGCAGTTGCAGGGCCGCTTCCAGATCGTGCCCGGGCAGCCGGTGGTGGTGCTGGACGTGGCGCACAACCCGCAGGCGGCGGCGACCCTGGCTTACAACCTGGATCAGATGGGTTTTTATCCACGCAACCACGCGGTGTTCGGCGCGATGCGCGACAAGGACATCGGCGCCATGGCGGCGCGGCTGGCACCGCTGATCGACAGCTGGTACCTGTGCGCGCTGCCGCTGGACCGCGCGGCGTCCTGCGACGAGCTCGCGCTGCGGCTGCAGCCGCAACTGCGCCCGGGCGCGGCCGCGCCAAGCCGCCATGCAACACCGAGCGAGGCGCTGCGCGCCGCGATGGGCGCGGCGGACCCGGCTGATAGAATCGTCGTCTTCGGCTCGTTCCTTTGTGTTGGCGGGGTGCTGAAGGACGGCATACCGCACACACGCACCGCGCACAGCGGCTGAGCCAGCGGCGGCCCCGGCCCGATGCGGCCGCCGGCGGCAACGCAAGCGGTCCCGAGCACGCGCCCGCCGCGTCTTTCACCGCATCGAGCCGACCTCCCGTTTCAGGCGCACGCCAGCACTGCCCGGTCTTTTCATGTTCAAGCGCAAGGACTCTTCGGCCGCGGCCGACATCCCCGACGAGACCGCCACCGTGCAGGCCGCGCGCACCCGCGCGCGCCGCCGGCTGATCGGCGCGACGCTGCTGGTGGGCATCGGCATCGTCGGCTTTCCGCTGCTGTTCGAGACGCAGCCCAGGCCGATCGCGGTGGACATCCCGATCGAGATCCCGCCGCGCGAGCAGGCCACCGCGCTGAAGCCGCCTGCGGCAAGACCCAGTGCGCCGGCCGCGGCTGCGCCCGCCGAGTTGCCCACCCCGCCGGCCGAGCCGGCGACGGCAGGGGCTGGCATGGCAGCCGCGAGCGCGGCGAGCGCGGCCGATGCGGCGCAAGCGGTGTCGCCCAATCAGCGCGAGGCCGACGCCGCGGTGCTGGCCGCGCCAACGCGCGCGCCGGTGCAGCCGCAACGTGCTGCCGCCGAGGCCCGGCACGAGCCGCCACGCGCTGCGGCCGACCCGCAGCGCGAAGCGCAACGCGCGCAGGCCATCCTGGACGGCAAGCCGCTGGCGGCCGCCGCGCCAGCGGCATCGGCTCCTGCCAAGACGCCGCGGTTCGTGGTGCAGGCTGGCGCCTACACCGACGCCGGCAGCCTGCGCGAGGCGCGGCAGAAGGTCGAGCGGCTGGGTCTGAAGACCTATACCCAAGTGGTCGAATCCGACGCCGGCCGGCGCACCCGGGTTCGCGTTGGCCCCTTCGAGTCGCGCGACGACGCCGAGAAGGCCGCCGCGCGCATCAAGTCTGCCGGGTTGGCCGCCAGCATCCTGAGCATTTGATGCTGCCGCTGGGCTGGATCGATCTGGTCGGATTGGGCGTGCTGGTGCTGTCGCTGGGGCTCGGAGTCTGGCGCGGCTTCGTGCTGGAGGCGCTGGCGCTGCTGGGTTGGGGCGTGGCCTATTTCGTTGCGCTGTGGCTGGCGCCGCAGTGGGCGCCGCACCTGCCGCTGGCCGAACCCGACTCGGGGCTGAACCACGTGGCGGCGTTTGGCCTGGCGTTCCTGGCAGTGCTGATCGGCTGGGGGCTGGCCTCGCGCGTGGTGCGGCTGCTGGTCAACGCCACGCCGCTGCGCGGTGCCGATCGCGTGCTCGGCGCGGCCTTCGGCCTGCTGCGCGGCGTGCTGCTGCTGATGCTGGTGGCAGTGGTGGTGGCGCACACCGCGGCGGGGGAGTCGCTCGAATGGCGGCGCTCGCATGCCGCGCAGTGGCTGGGCGTTGCGCTGCAACGCATCGAGCCTTGGCTGCCGGGCGATCTGGCACAGTATCTTCGCACTTGATCAACTGAGGGAGCGGCCATGTGTGGGATCGTCGGCGCCATCAGCGGCTCACCGGTCAACCAGCTGCTGTACGACGCCTTGCTGCTGCTGCAGCACCGCGGCCAGGACGCCGCCGGCATCGTCACGATGCAGGGCACCAAGTGCTTCATGCACAAGGCCCGCGGCATGGTGCGCGACGTGTTTCGCACCCGCAACATGCGAGCGCTGCCGGGCAGCATCGGCCTCGGGCAGGTGCGCTATCCGACCGCCGGCAACGCCGACAGCGAGGAAGAAGCGCAGCCCTTCTACGTCAACGCGCCGTTCGGCATCGTGCTGGTGCACAACGGCAACCTGACCAACGCCAGCGCGCTCAGGGACGAGCTGTTTCGCATCGACCGGCGCCACATCAACACCGACAGCGACACCGAGGTCTTGATCAACGTGCTGGCGCACGAGATCGAGGTTGCCGCACGCGATCAGCCGCTGACGCCCGAGCTGCTGTTCACGGCGGTGGCCGGCGTGCACAGGCGGGTGAAGGGCTCGTACGCGGTGGTCGCGCTGATCGCCGGGCACGGCTTGCTGGCCTTTCGCGACCCCTTCGGCATCCGCCCACTGTGCTACGGCGAGCTGCGCACCGCCAACGGCGTCGAGCACATGGTGGCCAGCGAGTCGGTGGCGATCGAGGGCACCGGGCGCCACGTGCTGCGCGACGTCGCCGCGGGCGAGGCGATCTTCATCGACGTGCAGGCGCGGGTGCACGCTCGCCAGTGCGCCGAGCGGCCGCGGCAGCAGCCGTGCATGTTCGAGTACGTCTACCTGGCGCGGCCCGATTCGGTGCTCGACGGCATCTCGGTGTACCAAGCGAGGCTGAACCTGGGCGAGACGCTGGCGCAGCGCGTGGTCTCGACCATGCCGCCCAGCCAGATCGACGTCGTGATCCCGATCCCCGAATCGAGCCGGCCGTCGGCAATGCAGCTGGCGCAAAAGCTCGGCAAGCCGTACCGCGAGGGGTTCGTGAAGAACCGCTACGTCGGGCGCACCTTCATCATGCCGGGGCAGGCCGTGCGCAAGAAGAGCGTGCGTCAGAAGCTCAACGCGATCGGCGTGGAGTTCAAGGGCCGCAACGTGCTGCTGGTCGACGACTCGAT
>CALBTN010000149.1 GCA_937967345.1 uncultured Rubrivivax sp.
CGACGGCGCCGAGGCCCAGGCGGTGCGCGCGGTGCCCGGGCGCGGCATCGAAGGCCGCGTGCACCAGCGCACGCTGCAACTGGGCAGCACGCGCTGGCGCGACGAGCTCGGGCTGTCGGCCGATGGACTGCAAGCGCGCGCCGACGAGCTGCAGGCGCAAGGCAACAGCTTGTCCTGGCTGATGGGCCGCGACGCCGACGGCCAGCCGGCACGGGTGCTGGGCCTGCTGGCCTTTGGCGACGCGCCCAAGCCCGGTGCCGCCGCGGCGATCGAACGCCTGCATGCGCTGGGCCTGCGCACCGCGCTGATCAGCGGCGACAACCAAGGCGCGGCGCACGCCGTGGCGCGCACGCTGGGCATCGACGTGGTGCACGCCGAGGTGCTGCCCGGCGACAAGGCCGCGGTGGTGGCCGCGCTGCGCGAGGGCCTGCCGCGCGGCAAGCGCGTGGCGATGGTCGGCGACGGCGTCAACGATGCGCCTGCGCTGGCCGCGGCCGACGTCGGCCTGGCGATGAGCACCGGCACCGACGTGGCGATGCACAGCGCCGGCCTGACGTTGATGCGCGGCGACGTCGGGCTGGTGGCCCAGGCCTGGGAGCTGTCGCAGGCGATCGCCGCCAAGCTGCGCCAGAACCTGTTCTGGGCCTTTGCCTACAACGTGGTGGGCATCCCGCTGGCGGCGCTGGGCGCGCTCAGCCCGGTGCTGGCCGGTGGCGCGATGGCGCTGTCCAGCGTCAGCGTGGTCGGCAACGCACTGCTGCTGGGACGCTGGCGGCCAAGAGGCTGACGGCAGCGCAGCGCCGCTCAAGTCGGCCGCCGCGGTGCCGAGATCAACCTCGGACACCGACCCGCCGCAGGAGCCCGCATGCCGTTCTCGCAACTTGCCGCCGTCAAGCATCGCCTCGCCGTCGGCCAGCCGCTGCCGTTCAACATCCGCAACGCCGACGAGACCCTGCTGCTCGCGCGCGGCCAGGTGGTGCACGACCACGATCAGATGGCCGCGTTGTTCACGCGCGGCGCGCTGGTTGACCTGGCCGAACTGCGCCCGGCGCGCGAAGCGGTCGAGCACGCACCGCCGCAGCAGCTGCCGCAGCTGTGGAACCAGTGCCTGGAGCGGGTCGGGCAAACGCTGCAGCAGTGCACCGGCGACGGCTTCGCACAGGCGCTGGACGAGGTCAGCGCGCCAGTGCATGCGCTGATCGAGCGCGACCCCGACCTCGCGATCTTCCAGGTGCTCAGCCGCAACGGCAATGCGCACACGCAGTACGGCGCCGACCATTCGGTGCACACCGCGATCACCGCGTTCCTGGTGGCGCAGCGCCTGGGCTGGGACGAGGCGGCGCGGCACACCGTGTTCAAGGTCGCGCTGACGATGAACCTGTCGATGCTCGAGCTGCAAGGCCAGTTGGCCGAGCAGACCGCGCCGCTCACGCCCGAGCAGCGCGAGGCGATCCGCACGCACCCCGAGCGCAGCGTGGCCATGCTCGAGCAGGCCGGCATCCGCCAGCGCGACTGGCTCGAGGGCGTGGCCGACCACCACGAGAGCGCCGATGGCCGCGGCTACCCGGCCGCCAAGTTCCAGGTCAACGACTACGCTGCGCTGGTGCGGCGCGCCGACGTCTACACCGCCAAGCTCAGCCCGCGCCGCACGCGCGCGGCGATGGCCGCCGACCGCGCCGGCCGCGCAATGTTCATGGACGACCCCGGCAATTCGATGACGCTCGCGCTGGTCAAGGAGTTCGGCGTGTATCCGCCGGGCTGCTTCGTCAAGCTGGTGTCGGGCGAAACCGCGGTGGTGGTCAAGCGCGGCGCCAGCGTCATCACGCCCTGGGTGGCCGCGCTGACCACGCCCAGCGGAACCGCGCTGGCCGAACCGCAGCCGCGCGACACCAGCCAGCGCGACTTCGCGATCGCCTGCGTTGTCGGCGCCAGCACGGTGGCGGCGCGGGTCGCGCCGCAACGGCTGATGACGCTGGCGCTGGGTTGACGCCGGCCGTGCCGGCGCGGCCGAAGGCCGCCGCGCCGCGCAGCGGCGCCTATAGTGCGGCATGCCATCGGTCTATGCCCCGCTGCGGCCGGCGCGCAGCCGCTTCGTCACGCTGCGCGGCCTGCGCCATCACCTGAACGTGTGGGGCGACGCCGCGATGGCGACGCCGCAGCGCCCCGCGCTGCTGCTGATGCACGGCTGGATGGACGTGGGCGCGTCGTTCCAGTTCACCGCCGATGCGCTGCGCCAGCCGCGCTACATCGTCGCGCCCGACTGGCGCGGCTTCGGCCTCAGCGATTCGAACCCCGGCGACTGCTACTGGTTCGCCGACTACCTGGGCGACCTCGACGCCTTGCTGGACGAACTGAGCCCCGGACAAGCGATCGACCTGGCCGGCCACAGCATGGGCGGCAACGTGGTGATGGGCTACGCCGGCGTGCGCCCCGAGCGCGTGCGCCGCCTGGTCAATCTCGAGGGCTTCAGCCTGCCGCAAACGCAGGCCGAGGACACGCCGAAGCGGCTGCGCCAGTGGCTGGACGAGCTGAAGCAGCCGCAGTCGCTGCGCGACTACGCCCGCCTGGACGACGTCGCGGCGCGGCTGATGAAGACCAACCCGCGGCTCGGCGCCGACAAGGCCGCCTGGCTGGCCGCGCAGTGGTCGCGCCGCGGCGGCGACGGCCGCTGGCAGCTGTTGGGCGACCCGGCGCACAAGCGCGTCAACCCGGTACTGACGCGCGCCGAGGACACGATCGCGCTGTGGTCGCGCATCCGCGCGCCGCTGCTGTGGGTCGAAGGCGACGCCCGCGAGTTCGAGCGCGCGTATGGCGAGCGCTACACGCGCGAGCAGTTCGAGCAGCGCCTGGCCGCGGTGCCCACGGTGCAACGGCTGCGCCTGCCGCAAGCCGGGCACATGCTGCACCACGACCAGCCCGAAGCGCTGGCGCAAGCGCTCGAGCGCTTCTTGGACGGCAGCTGAAGCGCATCTGCGCCTGTCACGACGGGCAGAACCCGTCTGCGCTTCGTGCGCCACCGCTCATGCAGGGTCACCATCCAACAAGTGGGAGTGCCTGGCCGCTCGCGGCGCATAGCCGACACCCAATACATTCACCGCAGAGGAACGGAGGACGCAGAGTTTGCGCAGAGGAATACAAGTCTGGCTTTACTCTGCGGACCTCTGCGTCCTCCGTTCCTCTGCGGTGAAGGCTGTTCTGTATTCGGCTGCTTTGCGCCGCAAGCCGACGCCGGTTATTCGCAGCGGTCGCGAACGCGTATCAGCCGTTGCCGGGGACCTGAAGGCCGTGGCGCAGCAGCACCTGCCAGGCCTCTTCCGCCGAATCGGCATAGTCGAACAGCTGCAGGTGCTCGGGCGAAATCATGCCCTCGTCGCGCAGCACTTCGAACTCGATCACCCGCGACCAGTAGGCCTTGTCGAACAGCACGATCGGCACCGGCGGGCTCTTGCGCGTCTGGCGCAGCGTCAGGATCTCGAAGAACTCGTCCAGCGTGCCAAAGCCGCCCGGGAAGATGGCCAGCGCGTGCGCGCGCATCGCCAGATGCATCTTGCGCATCGCGAAGTAGTGGAAGCGAAAGGTCAGCTCGGGCGTCGAGTACGGGTTCGGGCGCTGCTCTTCGGGCAGCGTGATGTTGAAGCCCACGCTCGGCGCGCCGGCCTCGCTGGCCCCGCGGTTGGCGGCCTCCATGATGCCCGGGCCGCCGCCGGTGGCGATCACGTTGTCGCGCCAGCGGTGTTCGGGCGTGCACGCGCCGCCGCGCTGCGACACGATGCGGCCGAACTCGCGCGCCGCCTGGTACCACTGCGCGTGCCGCTGCAGCCGCGCGGCTGCGGCCGCGTCGCCCGGCACGCCGGCGGCAGCCACCTGCTCGGGCGAGGGCACGCGCGCGCTGCCGAAGACGATCACGGTCGAGCGAATGCCCCAGTCGCGCAGCAGCAGGTCGGCCTTGGCGTACTCGAGCGCGAAGCGCGTGGCGCGCATCTCGTCGCGCAGCAAGAACTCGGTGTCCTCGATCGGCAGCAGGTAGCTGTGCGACTTCATCTGCGCGCTGTTCGCACCGTGCTGCGCGTCGTCGTTGCTTGACATCGGCATCTCCGGCAAGGCTGTGGGCAGGGCCGCAGTGTTGGCCCGCGCGCGGCCGGCGTCAAATCGAACCGGCTCGGGACGGGTCAGGACGGGTCGGGCGCCAAGCCGCCATGCGAAAATCGGCCGCATGGACATCGAACACATCAACCAGATCGGCTC
>CALBTN010000150.1 GCA_937967345.1 uncultured Rubrivivax sp.
ATGTAGGTGCGGCGGTGGCCGCGGATCTCGGCCTCGTCGCGCACGCCGCCCAGCGCCATGCGCACGAACTTGCGGCCGGTGGCGCGCGCCACGCTCTGGCCGAGCGAGGTCTTGCCCACGCCCGGCGGGCCGACCAGGCACAGGATCGGCGCCTTGACCTTGTCCACGCGCTGCTGCACCGCGAGGTATTCGAGGATGCGGTCCTTGACCTTCTCCAGCCCGTAGTGGTCTTCGTTCAGCACCTCCTCGGCGTTACCCAGGTCGTGCTTGATCTTGGTCTTCTTCGCCCACGGCAGGTTGACCAGCGTGTCGATGAAGTTGCGCACCACGGTGGCTTCGGCCGACATCGGCGACATCAGCTTCAACTTCTTCAGTTCGTTGTCGGCCTTCTTGCGCGCTTCCTTGCTCATGTGCGCGGCTACGATCTTCTTTTCCAGTTCCTCCAGGTCGGCGCCCTCCTCGCCGTCACCCAGCTCCTTCTGGATCGCCTTGACCTGCTCGTTCAGGTAGTACTCGCGCTGACTCTTCTCCATCTGGCGCTTGACGCGCCCGCGGATGCGCTTTTCCACCTGCAGGATGTCGACCTCGTGTTCCAGCAGCTCGAGCAGCCGCTCCAGCCGCTTGGACACCGCGAACAGGTCCAGCACCGACTGCTTGGCTTCCAGCTTCAGCGGCAGGTGCGCGGCGATGGTGTCACCTAGGCGGCCGGGTTCGTCGATGCCGGCGATGCTGGTCAGGATCTCCGGTGGGATCTTCTTGTTCAGCTTGACGTAGGCGTCAAACTGCTGCGTCACGGCGCGGCGCAGCGCCTCGATCTCAGGCGAGGTGTCAGCGGCCGGTGGCACCGGCTCGACCTCGGCGACGAAGTGTTCGCCGTTGTCCGAGATCTGTTTGGTGTTGGCGCGCTGGATGCCTTCGACCAGCACCTTCACCGTGCCGTCGGGCAGCTTGAGCATCTGCAGGATGCTGGACACGCAGCCGACCTCGAACATGTCGTCGGCCTTGGGCTCGTCCTTGCCGGCGGCCTTCTGGGCCACCAGCATGATCTGGCGGCCGGATTCCATCGCCGCCTCGAGCGCCTTGATGGACTTGGGGCGCCCCACGAACAGCGGGATCACCATGTGGGGGAAGACAACGACGTCACGCAGCGGCAGCAGCGGCAGCGTGATCGGTTCAGCGGGGAGTACGGGATTGCCGGACATGGGAGACCTCTCCTTCAGGTGCCCACATGGGCCCCCAACGAGAAATTGCAAGAAGGGACGACAAGCGGCCGCACGGCCCGCTGCAGGAAAAGGCCCGGCTCAGGCGCTGGCCTTGGCCTGCTCCCGGTAGACGAGCAGCGGCTTGGCGCCGTCCTCGATGTTGTGCTCGTCGATCACGACCTTGGCCACGCCGTCGAGCGTGGGCAGGTCGAACATGGTGTCGATCAGCGAATGCTCCATGATCGAGCGCAGGCCCCGGGCACCGGTCTTGCGTGCCAGCGCCTTGCGTGCGATCGCCGACAGCGCCGAAGGCCGGATCTCGAGCTCGACACCGTCCATGCCGAACAGCTTCTGGTACTGCTTGACCAGTGCGTTCTTCGGCTCGGTCAGGATCTGGATCATCGCCTCTTCGGTCAACTCGGCCAGGGTGGCGACCACCGGCAGCCGCCCGACCAGTTCGGGAATGAGGCCGAACTTGATCAGGTCCTCGGGTTCGACGTCCCGGAACAGCTCGGAGGCGCGCTTCTCGGTTTTGCTGTGCACGGTGGCGCCGAAGCCGATGCCCGATTTCTCGGTGCGGTTCTGGATCACCTTTTCCAGGCCGTCGAATGCACCGCCGCAGATGAACAGGATGTTGGTCGTGTCGATCTGCAGGAAGTCCTGGTTCGGGTGCTTGCGCCCGCCCTGCGGCGGCACGCTGGCCATCGTGCCCTCGACCAGCTTCAGCAGCGCCTGCTGCACGCCCTCGCCCGACACGTCGCGCGTGATGCTGGGGTTGTCGGCCTTGCGGCTGATCTTGTCGATCTCGTCGATGTAGACGATGCCGCGCTGCGCCCGCTCGACGTCGTAGTTGCAGTTCTGCAGCAGCTTCTGGATGATGTTCTCGACGTCCTCGCCGACGTAGCCGGCCTCGGTCAGCGTGGTCGCGTCGGCAATCACGAACGGCACGTTGAGCAGCTTGGCCAGCGTTTGCGCCAGCAGCGTCTTGCCCGAACCGGTGGGTCCGATCAGCAGGATGTTGCTCTTGGTGAGCTCGACCTCGTCCTTCGAGGCACCCGCGTGCTTCAAGCGCTTGTAGTGGTTGTAGACCGCCACCGACAGCGTGCGCTTGGCCACGTCCTGGCCGATCACGTAGGCGTCAAGGTTCGCCTTGATCTCGCTGGGAATCGGCAACTCCGACTTCGATGCCGCCGTGCCGGCGCCATCGGCCGGAATCTCGTCGCGGATGATGTCGTTGCACAGTTCGATGCACTCGTCGCAAATGAACACCGACGGCCCGGCGATGAGCTTCTTTACCTCATGCTGACTCTTGCCACAGAACGAGCAGTACAGAACCTTCTCGCCAGAGGCGCCCTTCTTGTCGGCCATGGATATGCTGTGCCTGGAAGTACGTTGATGGGGCGACGCCGGTCATGATAGTCCAAGCCCGCGGCGTCAACCGGCGAGGAAATGCCGCCCGTTTCCGGGGCTTTCAGCAGCTTTGCCGCGCGCGGCGGCGGCCGACTCAACCGCGTCGATCGATCACCTTGTCGATCAGACCGTAGTCGACGGCCTCGCTGGGCGACATCCAGCGGTCGCGCTCCATGTCGGCAGCAATGCGCTCCAGCGCCTGGCCGGTGCGCTCGGCGTAGATGCGGTTGAGCTGCTCGCGGGTTTTCAGGATCTCGCGCGCCTGGATCTCGATGTCGCTCGCCTGGCCCTGCGCCCCGCCCGAAGGCTGGTGGATCATCACGCGGCTGTTGGGCAGCGCGAAACGCTTGCCCTTGGCGCCGGCCATCAGCAGGAAGCTGCCCATGCTGGCGGCCATGCCCATGCACAGGGTGGACACGTCGGGCTTGATGAACTGCATCGTGTCGTAGATCGACAACCCAGCGCTGACGCTGCCGCCCGGCGAGTTGATGTAAAGCGAGATGTCCTTGTCGGGGTTCTCGCTCTCCAGGAACAGCAACTGCGCGACAACCAGGTTCGCGGTCTGGTCGTTGACCGGCCCGACAAGGAAGATCACGCGCTCGCGCAGCAGCCGGCTGTAGATGTCGTACGCGCGTTCGCCGCGGCCCGACTGCTCGATCACGATGGGCACCATGCCCAGGCCGACGGTGTCCGATACGCTCATGCCAGTTCTCGCTGCGGGGTTGGAGGATGACCTGTGATTCACCAGTGGGTCAGCGCGCCTTCAGCCGTTCATCAGGTCGTCGAATGCGAGCACTTTCGCCGTCACCTTGGCCTGCGCCAACACGAAGTCGGTGACGTTCTTCTCCACCACCAGCGCCTCGACTTCAGCCATGCGGTTGCGGTCGCTCAGGTACCAGCGCACCACCTCGGCCGGCTTTTCGTAGCTCTGGCTCATCTCCTCGATGTGCGCCTGCAACTGATCCGGTTTGGCCTGCAGGTTGTGGGCCCGAACCAGTTCGGCCACGACCAGCCCGAGCCGCACGCGGCGCTCGGCCTGTGCCTGGAACAGCTCTTGCGGCAGCGCGACCTTGTCGGCGTCCTTGACGCCTCGGCCCTTCAGGTCATCGCGTGCCGATGCGCTCAGGCGCTCGACCTCGTTGTTCACCAGCGCCTTCGGCAGTTCCAGCGTCGACTGCCCGAGCAGCGCATCCATCGCCGCGGCCTTGTTGCGCGCGAGCACGCGCATGCGCACCTCGCGCTGCAGGTTGCTCTTCACGCTGTCGCGCAGGCCCTGCACGCTGGCCTCGGCGATGCCCAGCGACTTGGCGAAAGCCTCGTCGACCTCGGGCAGCTTCTGCGCTTCGATCTTGGTCACGGTGACGCGGAAGTCGGCCTCCTTGCCGGCCACGTCCTGGCCGTGGTAGTCATCGGGGAACTGCAGCGCGAAGGTCTTCGATTCGCCGACCTTCATGCCACGAACCGCCTTGTCGAACTGCTCGAGCATCTGGCCTTCGCCGATGATGAACTGAAAACCCTCCGCCTTGCCGCCGGCGAAGGCCTCGCCGTCGATCTTGCCCTCGAAGTCGATGGTGACGCGGTCGGCCTCCTGTGCGCCCTCGCCGGCCGGACGCTGACCGAAGGTGCGCCGCTGCTTGCGCAGGATCTCGACGGTGCGGTCGACCGCCTCTTCGGTGACCTCGGCACTGACCGAGTCCACCTCGGCCGCCGACAGGTCGCCGATCTGCACCTCGGGGTAGACCTCGAAGGTGGCATCGAAGACGATCTGCCCGTCCTGGGCGTCGTCCTTTTGCTCGATGCGCGGCGCACCAGCGACACGAAGCTTGGCCTCGGTGGCGGCGTCGCTGAAGGCGCGCCCGACGTGGTCGTTCATCACTTCGTAGTGCACCGAGTAGCCGTAGCGCTGCGCGACCACCGACATCGGCACCTTGCCGGGACGAAACCCAGCCGCCTTGACGGTGCGCGACAGCTTGCGCAGCCTGGACTCGACTTCGCTGCTGATCTGCGCGCTGGGCAGCGTCAGCGTGATTCGACGTTCCAGCTTCTCGAGGGTTTCGACGTTCACGGCCATGATGGAGTCTGCTTCCGATGATGTGGTGGTGCGCGGGGCCGGACTCGAACCGGCACGCCGGTGAAGGCGTCAGGACCTAAACCTGGTGCGTCTACCAATTTCGCCACCCGCGCGGCGGCCGGGGTGCATGACGACGAGCATGCCAGCCACGGCCTCCCATGCGGCAACCCGGCGAAACGCGGATTCTAGCGGCGCACGCCGCCAACGAACCGCCACGGTGTGGACAATGCCCCGGATGGCTGAGCGGCACTACGAGAACTTCCCGGTGGCTTCGCTGCTGTGTCCGCGCGAGTTGCGCCCGGCGGTGATGGCGCTGTACCGCTTTGCCCGCACCGCCGACGATCTGGCCGACGAGGGTCACGCAGCGCCGCTGCAGCGCCTCGAGCAGTTGCGCGCCTACCGCGGCGACCTCGCCGCAGTGCTGGCGGGCCGCAGTGACAGCGGCCGGTGGCCACAGGTGTTCGCGTCGCTGGCCACCGCCGTGCAGCAGCACTCGATGCCGGGCGCGCTGCTGCACGCGCTGCTCGATGCCTTCGAGCAAGACGTGCACAACCCGCGCTACCTCGATCGTGCGCAACTGCTCGACTACTGCGCGCGATCGGCCAACCCGGTGGGCCGGCTGCTGCTGCACCTGTACCGCGTCGGCGACGCGCTGTCGCTGCGCCAGTCGGATGCGATCTGCAGCGCGCTGCAGCTGATCAACTTCTGGCAGGACCTGAGCGTGGACCTGCCGCGCGGCCGCAGCTACCTGCCACTGAACGATCTGCAGCGGCACGGCGTCGACCCGGCGTCATTGGCGCAGCAGCCCGACGACGCATCGACGCGCGCGCTGACGCGCGATCTGGTGCGCTGGGCAGCCACCCTGATGGCCGACGGCGCACCGCTGGCGCTGCGGCTGCCAGGGCGAGTTGGCTGGGAACTGCGGCTGGTCGTGCAAGGGGGTCTGCGGATTCTTGAGAAAATCAGCGCCATGGACCACACCAGCATCCGCACCCGCCCACGACTGCAGCGCAGCGATGCGCCGCGGCTGCTGTGGCGTGCGCTGCGCATGTCATGACGAGCGCGTCAGCCGCGCCTGCGGCCGTCAGCCCCGAGCGCTACGTGCAGGACAAGGCGGCGGCGAGCGGCTCGTCGTTCTATTACGCGTTCCTGTTCCTGCCGCCGCCGCGGCGCGCGGCGATCACCGCCTTTTATGCGTTTTGCCGCGAAGTCGACGACGTGGTCGACGAAACCCGCGATGCCAGCGTCGCTGCGGCCAAGCTCGCGTGGTGGCGCCAGGAGGTGCACGCCGCCTTTGCCGGCCAGCCCAGCCACCCGGTGATGAAGGCGCTGGTGCCGCTGGCCGCGCAGTTCGAGATCGCACCGGCCCACCTGCTGGCGGTGATCGATGGCTGTCAGATCGACCTGCAGCAAACCCGCTTTCTCGACTACGCCGGGCTGCAGCACTACTGCCACCTGGTCGCCGGTGTGGTCGGCGAAGTCGCTGCCGGCATCTTCGGCCGCACCGACGCGCGCACCACGCAGTACGCCCACCGCCTGGGGCTGGCGCTGCAGCTGACCAACATCATCCGCGATGTCGGTGACGATGCCCGGCGCGGCCGCATCTACCTGCCGATGGCCGAGCTGCAGCGCTTCGGCGTGCCGGCGGCGGATATCCTGCGGCGCGAGGCGCCCTGGGGTTACAGCGAGCGCTTCGACGCGCTGATGCGCTTTCAGGCCGAGCGCGCGCAACGCATGTACGACGAGGCCTTCGCGCTGCTGCCCGAGGTGGATCGTCGCGCGCAGAAACCCGGCCTGATGATGGCCAACATCTACCGCACGCTGCTGCGCGAGATCGAGGCCGACGGCTTTCGCGTGTTGCACCAGCGCACGTCGTTGACGCCACTGCGCAAGCTGTGGATCGCCTGGCGCACGCACTGGCGCGGCCGCTGAATCCCTTGCGCGTCGCCGTCGTCGGCGCCGGCTGGGCCGGCCTGGCCGCAGCAGTGCATGCGCAGCGTCTCGGGCATTCGGTTGAAGTGTTCGAGATGGCACCACGCGCCGGCGGGCGTGCGCGCAGCGTGCAGGCCGCGGGGCTGACACTGGACAACGGCCAGCACATCCTGATCGGCGCCTACAGCGCCACCTTGGAGCTGATGCACCTCGTCGGCGCCGATATCGCAACCGTGCTGTGCCGGCTGCCGCTGACGCTGCAGTACCCCGACGGCCAGGGCCTGCGCCTGGGCAAGGGGGCCGCGCTGCCGGCCTTCGTGCGGGCGGTGCTGACCAGCCCGGGCTGGAGCTGGCGCGACCGCGTCGCCCTGCTCGGCGCGTCGCTGCGCTGGCTGGGCTCGCGCTTTCGCTGCGACGACGGCCTCACCGTGGATCTGCTGTGCCGCCGGCTGCCGCCGGCCGTGCGCCAGCAGTTGATCGAACCGCTGTGCGTGGCGGCACTGAACACCCCGGCGGCACAGGCCAGCGCGCGCGTTTTCCTGCGCGTGATGCGCGACGCGCTGTTCGCGGGCGCGGGGTCGTCGGACCTGCTGCTGCCCAGCGCGCCGCTCGATGCCTTGCTGCCGCAGCCGGCCAGCGCGTGGCTGCAGGCCCGACAGGTTCCACTGCATACCTCGACCCGAGTCTCGCGCCTGAGCCGCGACCACGGCTGGCGCCTCGACGAGCGCAGCTTCGACGCCGTGGTGCTGGCCTGCAGCGCGAGCGAAGCGGCACGCTTGTGCAGCACGGTCGCACCCGACTGGGCACGGCAGGCGCACGCATTGCGCTATGAACCCATCGTCACCGTCTACCTGCACTGCCCTGGCGCGCGCCTGTCGCAACCGATGCTGGCACTGCGAGCGAGCCCAACCGCGCCCGCGCAGTTCGTCTTCGACCTCGGCGCGTTGAACGGCCCGTCAGGGTTGTTTGCGTTCGTGATCAGCGGCGCGGCTGATTGGGTCGCGCAGGGCCTGCAAGCCACCGCGGCGGCCACGCTAGCGCAGGCGCGGGCGGCGTTCAGCGCAGCGCACTGGCCGAGCCCGCCCACCATCGCGCACGTCAGCGCGCAAAAGCGCGCGACCTTCCGTTGCACGGCCGGGCTGAGGCGGCCGCCTGCAGCGATCGCCGCGGGCTTGTGGGCCGCAGGCGACTACGTTGACGGCCCCTACCCCGCGACGCTGGAAGGCGCGGTGCGATCGGGGCGCGACGCCGCGCACGCGCTTTCGAGCACCTTGCCGATACCGCAGTCGGCGATCTACCAAGATGCAGCGCCGCCTTCCGCAATACAGAATCCCTGAAAGCGCGCGACAATTGCCGGATGAAGGACAAGTCGACCTCCAAACCGGCGATCCAGGTCCTGGAACGCAGCTTCGCGCTGTTCGATGTGCTGGCTGCACATCAAGATCCGGTGTCGCTGAAGGAGATCAGCGCCAAGACCGGCCTTCATCCTTCCACCGCGCACCGCATCCTCAACGACCTGGCCCACGGCGGCTTCGTCGACCGGCCGCAGCCCGGCAACTACCGGCTCGGCATGCTTCTGCTCGAGCTGGGC
>CALBTN010000151.1 GCA_937967345.1 uncultured Rubrivivax sp.
ACCGCAACATGCTGCGGCGGGTCGAACTGGCCGGGCCGGTGACCGACCCGGCGCTGCGCCAGCGCGTCAAGGACGAGTGCCTGTCGGCCTATCTGCACGACACGCGCGACGCCTGGCTGCTGCAGCCGGACGGCGACTACCGCCGCGCCAGCGACGCCATCGAGGGCCCAGGCCTGTCGGCCCAGGCGGCGCTGATGCCGTCGGCGTCGAGCCAGCCGGCATCGCCTTGCATCCAGGCCCGCACGCGCAGGTGCGCGCCATCGACGATCAGTTCGACCTCATGGCCGTCGTCGTGCTGAACTTCGATCGCATGGCGCGCCTCACCGGCGCTGACCTCGATCGGCGCGCCGTGGCGGTAGGCCAGCCGCAACGCGAACACACGCTCGCCGACGGCCAGCTCGAGCGGCGTCTCACGC
The DNA here is from genome assembly GCA_937967345.1 of uncultured Rubrivivax sp. Lineage (GTDB taxonomy): Bacteria > Pseudomonadota > Gammaproteobacteria > Burkholderiales > Burkholderiaceae_C > Rubrivivax. Next base: position 417 of record CALBTN010000151.1, read on the forward strand.
ACGCCGGCCGAGCTCCACAACGCCAGCGGCCCGAAGCGCTGCGCCAGCCGGTGGAGCCGCACGGCAGCCGCCAGCGCCGCCCAGCGCTCGTCGGCAACGCGGTCGCGCCAGCCGGCGCTGGACTCGGCCAGCCAACGCGTGGACAGCGCGGGCGCGGCGAAGGCCGGCGCCGCCAGCGCCTGCAGCAGGTAGGCGCGGTTGGTGGTCAGCCCGAGCACGCTGCTGCCGGCCAGTGCGCGTTGCAGCCGGCCGCGCGCCTGCTCGCGGTCGGCACCGAAGGCGATGACCTTGGCCACCATCGAGTCGTAGTGCGGCGGGATCTGCGGCTGCGCCACCATGCCGTGGTCGATGCGGATGCCCTCGCCCGCCGGAACGCTCCAGTGCTGGATGCGCCCGGCCTGCGGCGCGAAGCCGTTGAATGCGTCCTCGGCGCACAGCCGCGCCTCGATCGCGTGGCCGCTCCAGCGGATGTCCGACTGCGGCCTAGGGATCGGCTCGCCACGTGCGATGCGCAGCTGCCACTCGACCAGGTCCAGGCCGGTGATGGCCTCGGTCACCGGGTGCTCGACCTGCAGCCGGGTGTTCATCTCCAGGAAGTGGAACGTGCCGTCGGGCGTGAGCAGGAACTCCACCGTGCCGGCACCGACGTAGCCGACCTCGCGCACCAGCTTCACCGCCGCTTCGCCCAGCGCCGAGCGCAACTCGGCCGAGACGCCGGGCGCCGGCGCTTCTTCGAGGATCTTCTGGTTGCGCCGCTGCGTCGAGCAGTCGCGCTCGCCCAGGTGCACCGCGCCGCCGTGCGCGTCGCCGAAGACTTGCACCTCGACGTGGCGCGCTTGTTCGACCAGGCGCTCGAGCAACAGGTCGCCGTTGCCGAACGAGGCCACGGCTTCAGCGCGCGCCGATTCGATCAGCTGCTGCAGCGCGGCCATATCGTCCACGTCGTCGCAGCGGCGCATGCCGCGGCCGCCGCCGCCGGAGCTGGCCTTGATCATCAGCGGCGCGCCCACGCGATGCGCTTCGCGCAGCAGCGATGCGTTGTCCTGCGCCGCGCCGGCATATCCGGGCAGGCAGGGCACGCCGATGCTTTCGGCCCGCTGCTTGGCCGCGGCCTTGTGGCCCAGCGCGTCGATGGCCTCGGGCGGCGGGCCGACGAAGACGATGCCCGCATCGCGGCAGGCACGCGCGAAGTCGGCGTTCTCCGACAGGAAGCCGTAGCCCGGGTGCACCGCGCCGGCACCGGAGCGCTTGCAGGCGTCGATCACGCGCGGGATGTTCAGGTAGCTGTCGCGTGCCGGGGCCTCGCCGATGCGCAAGGCGGTATCGGCCAGCCGTACGTGCAGTGCGTCGCGGTCGGCGTCGGAATACACCGCGACCGTGCGCAGGCCCATCGCGCGCGCGCTGCGGATGACGCGGCAGGCGATCTCCGCGCGATTTGCGATCAGAACGGTGTCAAACATGGTGACTCGCGCGGAGATCGCCTGTGCGCGCTGCGCGCGCCAAGCAGTTTGGCTTCGCCGCAACGGCCGCGACGCGGCCGTTGTCGCCCCGGTTCACCACGAGCAAGGTGTCAGACATCACCGTCGTCCATGGTTTGTCCGTACAATATTGCGTACAACTTGGAGCCCCTCCGATGGATGCGATCAGCTATTCCGCCGCCCGCGCCAACCTGGCCAGCACGATGGACCGGGTGTGCTCCGACCACGAGCCGCTGATCATCACGCGCAACGGCGAGGCCTCGGTGGTGATGTTGTCGCTCGAGGACTATCGCGCGCTGGAAGAAACCGCCTACCTGCTGCGCAGCCCGGCCAACGCGCGCCGCCTGCTGAGCGCGATCGCGCAGCTGGCCGGCGGCGAGGGCCGAGAGCGTGAGCTGCTGCGGTGAAGCTGGTCTTTGCCGATGCCGCATGGGAGGACTACCTTTATTGGCAGAAGCAGGACCGACGCATGGTCGAGCGCATCAACAAGCTGATCGACGAGACGCGCCGCGAACCCTTCGCCGGTATCGGCAAGCCGGAGCCGCTGAAGCACGCGTTGGCGGGCTTCTGGTCACGCAGGATCAGCGACGAGCACCGCATGGTCTACCGGGTCGAGGGCGACGCGCTACTGATCGCGCAGTTGCGCTTCCACTACTGATCAGCCCTGCCGCGGCATGATGCCCATCGTCTTGGCGATGATGCCCATCATCACCTCGTCGGCGCCACCGCCGATCGAGCCCAGGCGGCTGTCGCGCCAGGCGCGGTTGACGCGGGTTTCTTCGATGTAGCCCATGCCGCCCCAGAACTGCACGCACCAGTCGGCGACTTCGCGCGCCAGCCGCGCGCATTTCAGCTTGCACATCGACGCCAGCTGCGTCACGTCGTTGCCGGCGACGTACAGCGCCACCGCCTTGTGGAACAGCGCGCCCATCGCCTCGACCTCGGTGGCCAGCTCGGCGAGCTTGAAGTAGATGAATTGGTTTTCCAGCAGCGGCTTGCCGAAAGCCTGGCGCTCGCGCAGGTAGTCGATCGTCTCCTGGATGAGCTGATGGTTCTTGCGCCAGCCGGCCGCGGCCCACAGCCGCTCTTCCTGGAACTGCTGCATCTGGTAGGTGAAGCCCATGCCTTCTTCGCCGATGCGATAGCGCTGCGGCACGCGCACGTTGTCGAAATGCAGCTGCGCGGTGTCCGACGAGTGCATGCCCGCCTTCTTCAGCTTGCGCGCGACCTCCACACCTTTGGTCTTCATCGGCACGCAGATCAGCGTCTTGTTGCGGTGCGCCGAGCCGCCTTCCGAAGTGTTGGCAAGCACGCAGCACCAGTCGGCCTGCGTGCCGCTGGTGGTCCACATCTTGCCGCCGTTGATGACGTAGTCGCCGCCGTCCTTGCGCGCGTGGGTCTTGATCGACGCCACGTCCGAGCCGGCGCCGACCTCCGACACGCCCAGGCACGCGACGTAGTCGCCGCTGATCGACGGCGCGAGGAACTCGCGCTTGACCTCGTCGGAGCCGAAGCGCGCCAGCGCCGGTGTCGCCATGTCGGTCTGCACGCCGATGGCCATCGGCACGCCGCCGCACTGGATCGCACTCAGGCCCTCGGCAAAGGCCGCGGCGTAGCTGTAGTCCAACCCCTGGCCGCCATATTCGACCGGCTTGTTCACGCCGAGGAAGCCCAAGCGGCCCATCTTGCGGAACAGCTCCTTGGCCGGAAAGATCTCGGCCCGTTCCCATTCGGCGATGTGCGGGTTGATCTCGGCCTCGCAGAACTTCTTCAGCGAGTCCTGCAGTGCGATGTGGTCTTCGGTGTAGATCGTCGGTTGCATCAGCGATTCCTTGAAGTCATTCACCGCAGAGGAACGGAGTTGCGCAGAGTTCCGCAGAGGAGCAGAAGCTTCTCAGAAGGCCTCTGTGCAACTCTGCGCAACTCCGTTCCTCTGCGGTGAAGGCTGTTCGTATTCAAGGCCGCGCCACGCCGAACTGCATCGGCCGCAGCACGCGCGCATCGGCCTGGCGGCAGATGTCGAAGGCCAGGCCGAGCACGCGGCGCGTGTCGCGCGGGTCGATCACGCCGTCGTCGAGCAGGCGGCCGCTGGTGTAGAAGGCGTCGGACTGGCTGTCGAAGTTGTGGATGATCTTCTTCTCCAGCGCGCGCAACTGCGCCTCGTCCACCGCCTCGCCCTTGCGCTTGGCGCCGCCCTCGGCGACGATGCGCATGGTCAGCGCCGCCTGCTCGCCACCCATCACCGCGGTGCGCGCGTTGGGCCAGCTGAAGACGAAGCGCGGGCCGTACGAGCGCCCGCACATGCCGTAGTTGCCGGCGCCGAAGCTGGCGCCGCACATTAGCGTGATGCTCGGCACCGTGGCGTTGCTCACCGCCTGGATCATCTTCGAGCCGTGTTTGATCATGCCCTGCTGCTCGCTGATCCGGCCGACGATGTAGCCGGTGGTGTTCTGCAGGTACAGCAGCGCAATGCCGGCCTGGCAGCAGCCGTGGATGAAGTGCGTGGCCTTGGTCGCGCCGGCCGGGTCGATGGGACCGTTGTTGGTGATGATGCCGATCGGCTGACCGTACAGCGCGGCGTGGCCGACCAGCGTGGCCGATCCGTAGTCGGCGCCTGCCTCGGTGAACTCCGAGCGGTCGACGATGCGCGCGATGATCTCGCGCATGTCCACCGGCTGGCGGTAATCCAGCGGCATCGCGCCGGCCAGTTGCTCCGTCGGGTAGCGCGGCTCCAGCGCCGGGTCGGCATCGATGCGGCTGGCCGGGCCCGACGGGCCCCACTGCAGCCGAAGCATCAGTTCGCGCGCGATGCGCAGCGCATCGGCGTCGTCCTCGGCCAGGTACTCGCCCAGCCCCGACACGGCGGTGTGCATCACCGCGCCGCCCAGCTCCTCGTCGGTGGCGATCTCGCCGGTGGCCGCCTTCAGCAGCGGCGGGCCGGCGAGGAAGGCCTTGGCGCGGCCGCGCACCATGATCACGTGGTCCGACAGCCCCGGCAGGTACGCGCCACCGGCGGTCGACGAGCCGTGCACCACGCCGACCACCGGGATGCCGGCGGCCGACAGCCTTGCCAGGTTGTAGAACAGCTTGCCGCCGTTGATGAAGCCTTCGACCTTGTACTGCAGCAGGTTGGCGCCGGCCGATTCGATCAGCTGCACGAAGGGCAGCTTGTTGTGCAGCGCGATGTCCTGCGCGCGCAGCAGCTTGTCGCCGCCCATGCGCTGGATCGCGCCGGCGTTGATGCCGGCGTCGTTGACGGTGATCACGCAGCGCGTGCCACTGATGCTGCCGATGCCGCTGATGACGCCGCCGCCCGGAATGCTCTTGTGCGGATCTTCGTGGTCGACCAGCCAGCCGGCCATCGACGACAGCTCCAGCCACGGCGCACCGGGGTCGAGCAGCCGCGCCAGGCGCTCGCGCGGCAGCAGCTGGCCGCGCTTGTCGAACAATGGCTTGGACCTGGCCGACGCCGCGGCAGCACGCGCTTCGAGCTCGCGCAGCCGCTCGACCAACTGCAGCATGCCCTCGCGCTGCGCCTGGAAGCTCTCGCCGTCGGGGCGGATGCGGGATTCGAGTGCAGGCACGGCGACCTTAATGAACGTGGTTGCAAAATCTTGCCGCCACGCGCGCCAGCCGTCAAGCTGGCGCCGGCTGCAGTCCGCCGACTTGCTGGCAAACACCGAATGCGCAGGGATGGCGATTGACGCTGTTCGGCAGCCAATCCAATAATGAACGCGATTTCAATAGTTGGACATGACCGCCCTTCCCAAGCGCCGCAAATCGGCGCGCCGCGCCGAGATCCTGGCGGCGGCGCGCGAGGTCTTTCTGGCGCAGCCCTACGAGCAGGCATCGATCGCGCAGATCGCCGCGCGCGCCGGCTGCGTGGTCGGCACGATCTACGGCTACTTCGGCAGCAAGCGCGAACTGTTCGATGCGGTGCTGGCCGCGTTCTACGACGCCTTGATCGCCGACATCGAGCCGCGCTTCGCGCTGATCGAGGGCACCGCCGACCGGCTGCGCTTCCTGGTGGCGCGGCACCTGCAGATCACGGTGGACGACGCCTCGTGGTTGAAGCTGCTCGATCGCGAGGCGCATGGCGGCGAGGCCTATTTCGGCTCGAAGCTGCACCAGCTGAACCGGCGCTACGCGCAATTCCTGAGCCGCACGCTGGCCGACGGCATGACGCGCGGCGAGTTGCGCGCGGATCTCGATCCGCAGATGGCGCGCGACTTCCTGTTCGGCGGCGTCGAGCACTGGGTGCGCGGCACGGTCGGCCGCGGCCGGCGCACCGACCCGGCGGCGGTGGCGCGCGCGATGGTGGCGATGCTGCTGGCGGGCTGGGCCGCAGCACCTGCGGCCAAGGCAGCGCCGTGGCAGCAGCTCGAAGCGCGCGTCGCCCGGCTCGAAGGGCGTGCGCGGCCGGCGGCACGTGCCCGGCAAGTGCAGGAGCAGCGATGAACCACAAGACCATCCACATCGGCAGCGCGTCGGGCTTCTGGGGCGACACCGCGTCGGCGGCACCGGCGCTGGTGCGCGGCGGCGAGGTGAACTACCTGGTGTTCGACTACCTGGCCGAAGTCACGATGTCGATCCTGGCGGCGCAAAAGGCCAAGGACGCCGCGGCCGGCTACGCCACCGACTTCGTCCATATCACGATGAAGGCGCTGCTGCCCGAGCTTCAACGCAAGGGCATCAAGGTGGTGGCCAATGCCGGTGGCGTGAACCCGATCGCCTGCCGCGACGCGCTGGCCAAGGTGGCGGCCGGGTTGGGGCTGGCGCTGAGGATCGGCGTCGTGCTCGGCGACGACCTGAGCGCGCGCGCCGACGAGCTGCGCGGCCGCGGCATCACCGAGATGTTCAGCGGCGCGCCGTTCCCGCAGCGCTGCGCCAGCATCAACGCCTATCTCGGCGCGCTGCCGATCGCGCGTACGCTCGATGCCGGCTGCGACGTGGTGATCACCGGGCGCTGCGTCGACTCCGCGGTGACGCTGGGCGTGCTGGTGCACGAGTTCGGCTGGCAGGCGCACGAGTACGACAAGCTGGCGCAAGGCACGCTGGCCGGCCACCTGGTGGAGTGCGGCGCGCAGTGCACCGGCGGGCTGTTCACCGACTGGGAAACCGTGCCCGACTGGGACCGCATCGGCTTTCCGATCGTCGAAGCTGAAGCCGACGGCAGCTTCGTCATCACCAAGGTCGAAGGCTCGGGCGGGCTGGTCAGCACCGCCACCGTGGCCGAGCAGATGCTGTACGAGATCGGCGACCCGCGCGCCTACCTGATGCCCGACGTGACCTGCGACTTCACCGCGGTGCGCTTCGAGCAAGCTGGCAAGGACCGTGTGCGCGTCAACGGTGCCAAGGGCCGCGCGCCCACCGACAGCTACAAGGTCAGCGCCACCTACCTGGACGGCCTTCGCAACATGGCCTTCCTCACCATCGCCGGCGAGCAGGCGGCGGCGAAGGCGCGGCGCACCGGCGAGGCGCTGTTGCAGCGCATGGCGCGCATGCTGGCTGAAGCCGGCCTGCCGCCGTTCAGCGAGACGCGCATCGAAGTCATCGGCGCCGAGCACATGTTCGGCGCGCATGCGCAGCCGACCTCGCGCGAGGTGGTGCTGAAGCTGGCGATCAAGACGCCGTCGAAGCCTGCGGCCGAACTGTTCGCGCGCGAATTCGCCGCCGCCGGCACCTCGATGGCGCCGGGTACCACCGGGCTGGTCGGCGGGCGGCCCACGCCCGCGCCGGTGATCCGGCTGTTCTCGTTCCTGATCCCCAAGGCCGAGGTGGCCGCGGTGATGCGGGTCGGCGACGAAGACGCGGCAGTCGAGCTGCCCACCGCAGGCGGCTTCGACACCACCACGCTCGGCCCGGCGCGGCACTTCGCGGCCGGCGCCGGTGGCGGTGGCACGCACCGCGTGCCGCTGATCCGCCTCGCCCACGGCCGTTCGGGCGACAAGGGCGACAAGGCCAACATCGGCGTCATCGCGCGCAAGCCCGAGTTTTTGCCGCTGCTGTCGGCCTGGCTGACGCCCGAGCGCGTGGCCGAGCACTTCAAGCACAACGCGCCCAGCCGGGTCGAGCGCTTCGATCTGCCGGGGGCGAACGCGATGAACTTCGTGCTGCACGACGTGCTGGGCGGCGGGGGCATGGCCTCGCTGCGCACCGACAACCTGGCCAAGTGTTTTGCCCAGGTGCTGCTGGCGATGGACGTGCCGGTGCCCGACGATCTGGCGCTGTAGCAAGGGGGGGGTGTGCGATGGCGATCGACGTTGCCAGGCTGAAGCACTGGCCGTTCCCGCCGGTCGAACAGACCTACAC
>CALBTN010000152.1 GCA_937967345.1 uncultured Rubrivivax sp.
GTAGTACACGTCGACGGCCAGCAGGTGGTTCAGCGTCGCCATCAGGCTCGGGAAGAAGCCGATGCGCGGCGCCTGCAGTTCGGCATCGGTGAGCGGCGCCATCGCCGCATGCAGGCGCAGGTTGGCCAGCGCGTTGGCATGCGCCTGGATGCGCAGCAGGTCGGCGAGGTCGGCCATCGGATGTCCCTTGTCGTCGTTGCCTTCGGCGCGCCGGCTCAGGGGCGGGCCCGCGTCGGCTTGTCGGCCACGGGTGCACCGGCCTGCTTCCAGGCGGTGTAGCCGCCGTCGACGTGGGCGACGTCGTCGAAGCCCATCTCCATCAGCGCCTTGGCGGCCAGCGCCGAGCGCCAGCCGGCGGCGCAGAACAGCACCATCGGGCGGCCCGCGAGCACGGGCGCGAACGCCTGGTGGAAATACGGGCTCGACGGGTCGACCCAGAACTCGAGCATGCCGCGCGGCGCGTGGAAGGCGCCGGGGATCACGCCGTCGCGCTCGAGCTCGCGGATGTCGCGGATGTCGATGAACTGCACGTCCTCGCGGCCGTGCAGCTCGCGCGCCTCTTCGATGCTGTAGGTGGTGATGGCGGCAGTGGCCTCGTCGACCATCGACTTCACGGTCTTTCTCATGCGGGTTCTCCCAGTGCTGCCAGTGCTGCCAGTGCTGCCAGTGGGCGTCAGAACGGGCCTTGCGTCAGCCAGCGCTCGATTTGCGGCTTGCGGTCGTTGCCCCAGAAGGGCTCGCCGTCGACGACGAAAAACGGCGCACCGAACACGCCCGCAGCGATGGCTTCGTCGTTGGCGCGCTTGAGCCGCGCCTTCCACTGCGCATCGTTCCAGGCGGCTTCGGCCTGCGCCACGTCCAGCCCGCTGGCCTCGAGCAGCGTCTTCAGCGCCGCCGGCTGGCTGAGCATCACGCCGCGTGTGAAGTAGCCGCGCAGCCCGGCGCGCGCCCATGCAGCGGCCGCATCGGCGCCCTGGCTGTCGTTGAGCCACCAGAACACGCGCGCGGCGTTCTGCGTGGGGATCGGGAACTCCTCGGGTTGCTCATAGGGCACGCCCTCGAAGCGCGCCGAGCGACGGAAGTCGCGCAGGCTGTACTCGCGCTTGAGCGGGTGCGCCACCGGCGGCTTCAGCTCGGCCACCTGGAAGGTCGCGCCGAGCAGGATCGCCTGCCAGCGCACCGTGCGCCCGTGGCGCGCGGCCAGTGCTTCGATCCACTCGGAGGCGATGTACGAGTACGGCGACGAGAAGTCGAAGTAGAAGTCGATGGCGGCTTTCACGCACCTGACCTTAAACGATGCCGCGCCCGGGTTCAATCGGGCAGCGGCGATTGGGGATACAGCCGCTGCACCGTGGCGCGCAGCGCGCGCTCGACCAGCGGTTGCAGCCGCGCGGCCAGCGCTTGCGCGTCATCGCGCTGCGCCCAGGCCGCGGCCAGCGCGTCGGCTTCGTCGGCCAGCGCCGCCTGCACCGCCGCCGGCCAGTGTGGCGCGCTCTCGGCGCGTTCCCACTGGCCGCGCCCGCGGCCGAAGTGCGCCACCGCCAGGTAGCGCAGCAGCGCGGCTTCGAGCATCGCGTGCAGCGCAGCGTCGTTCCACGCGACCCACGACTTGTCGCTGCCGCGCACCAGGTTGACCGCGCGCGCCAGCCCGGCGGCGCCCAGGGCGCCGAGCAGGCCGCCGGCCAGCATGCCGCCGCCCAGCGTCAAGCCGCCGGAAGCGATGTCGGCCTTCAGCCCGACCAGCGCGCCGGTGAGCGCGCCGCCCACCAGCGCCGCCTTGCCTTCGTCCAGCCGCAACTGCAGCTGGAAGTGTTCGGTCAGCCGCTGCAGCAGCTCGGCCTGCGCCTGCCCGGCCAGCCCGTGTAATTGGATCAACTGCGCGGTGTTGGCGCGCACTTCGTCGCCGAGCTGCTCGGCCAGTGCAGCCTGCGCCAGCAACGCCGGGTTGCGCTCGTCGGCGCCCAGGCCCAAGGCGGCGCCCAGCTTGCGCAGCCCGCCGCGCAGTACGCCGCGCTCGGCCAGCTCGACGCGCGCGCCGGCCAGCCGCGCCATGCTCTGCGTCAGCGCATCGACCGACGCCCGATAGACCTCCAGCCGCTGCGCCACCCAGGCCGCGCCCAGCCGCTGCATCAGTGCGCGGCGCTCGCCTTGCAGCGCCTGCTCCAGCGCTTGCAGCAACACCAGCTCCTGCACCCAGCATCGCGCGAACGCGTCCAGCGGCAACACGTGGCTGACGAACTCGAAGGGCAGCAGATGCTCGTGCCAGCGCTGCACTTCGGCCTGCTCCAGCGCGGCATCGCGCGGCACGCCGAGCTGGTTGAGCAGCACGATCACCGGCTTGCCGACCCAGCGCAGCAGCGCCATCTCGCTGGCGACGTAGGCGGCAGCGGCCGGCGCCTCGGCGGCGCTGACCAGGTACAGCACCACGTCGCTGGTCTCGGCCACGTGGCGCAGCGCCTGCTGGCTGGCCCAGAACGGCCGGTCGCGCCAGCGGTCCCACACCTGGCTCATGAACCAGCCCAGCGGGTTGCCCGTCTGCTGCATGCGCTTGAGCAGGCGCACGCTATCGCCGAAGCCGGGCGTGTCCCACAGCCGCAGCGTCTCGCCCTGCGGGGTGCGCAGCAGCTCGTAGTCGGTGGCGAACTCGGTGACGTGCGGCGCGTCGCGCACCTCGCCGACCTCGCGGCCCAGCAGCGTGCGCGCCAGCGTGGTCTTGCCGGCGTTGGTGTGCGACACCAGGCTCAGCTGCAGGCTGTTCATAACACCGCCTGCAGCGCGGCTTCAGCCGCCGGCAACGCGTCGGCCCGCAGTTCGACGAACGCCACCGCGCTGCCGCGCTCCTGGGCGAGCGCCGGCGCGGCGAGTCAGCGCCAAAGCGCTGCACGAAGCCGCTCTCGTCGACCAGCGCCAGCGGCGCGCCCAGCGCCTGCAGCAGCCGGCCCTGGCTTTCGGGCTCGGGCGTCGCGCCCAGGTCGAACAGCGCGATGCGGCGCACACCTGCGTCGGGCAAGTCGGCCGGCGACTCCTCGCTGCCGTAGGCGACGGTGGGCGCCAGTTGCAGCGCGGCCGCATCGCCGAAGACGCGCGCGCACAGCGCACGCAGCGCCGCCTGCGCCGCGGCGTCGGGCGTGTGCGCGTGCGGCCACACGCGCAGCGGCGTGTGGCCGCCCTGCTGCTGGCGCAGCAACTGGCGGAAGTAGGGCTCGTCCAGCGGCAGCGGCAGCTGCGCCTGCAAGCGGCGCGCTCGCCAGCCGGCCCACAGCGCCAGCAGCCCGCGCGGCAGCACCACCAGCAGCAGCAACTGCAGCGCGTACAGGTGGATCCACGGCGCGGCCGAGGTCTGGCCCAGCTCGGGCAGCGCGCGGCCCGACAACGCCAGCGCCGGCGCCAGCCCCAGCGTCAGCGCCGTGCGCACCTGGGCGGCATCGAGGAAGGTGCTCTCCCAGCCGACGCGGTAGTCGAGCACCAGGCCGCGCAGGTACATGCCGGCCAGCAGGCCCAGCGCCAGCGCCGCCGCGCCCAGGTGCAGCGCCAGCGCGACGCGTGCGCCCTGCAGCGGCGCGCTGCACACCGCCCAGTCAGTGGCGAAGGCCTGGGCCACCGCGGTGCGGCCGCCGTCGCCGCGGCGCAGCGCGCGCGTGCGCCAGCGCGAGGCCTGTTGCGCCAGCCAGCGGCGCAGCGCGCCCGGCTGGCGCGACGGCAGCAACAGCAGCAGGTACACCGCCAGGTTCCAGGCGATCACGCCCCACACCGGCGGCGCCAGCAGGTTGATGCGCTGCGCGCTGCCGATGTGGTCGACCCACAGACCGAAAGCGAAGCCGAGCGCCGCCGCCAGCCCGGCCGATGCGCCGTGCCAGCGTGGCAAGGCCGGACCCTGCGGCATGAGGCGGCTCAAGCCGGCCCGGGCGCGCGCCGCGAGGAAGTCTGCAGCCGGCGCGTCGGCGCCGATCTGCTGCAACGCGCTGCGCGTGGCCCAGGCGCGGTCGTCGTCGCGCCAGTTCGCAAAGCCGCTGCTTTCATAGGCACGCAGCAGCAGCACGTCGTGCGCGGCACGTTCGTTCATGCGCAGGGCATCTGCGCCGCGGGTCGCAATTGGCAGGCGATCAGGCCGCGGCCCAGCGCGGGCCGGGCTGCCGCACGCCACGCCGGCTGCAGCGGGCACGCCGCGCCGCCCCGAGGCGTCGCGTGCGCTGCGGCCGGCAGGCTGGGCACCACCCGGCCCTGGCAGCGCTCACGAGCGGATGTAGTTCTCGAGGTGGGCGATGGTCATCTCGTGGTCGGCGATGGTGTCGTCAAGGATGTCGCGCACCGAGATCATGCCCAGCACGGTGCTGCCGTCGAGCACCGGCAGGTGGCGGATGTTCTTTTCGCTCATCAGCGCCATGCAGTCGTGCGTGCTGGTGCTGGGGGTCACGTACAGCACGTCGCGCGTCATGATCTCCTTGACCCGCGTGTCCTTGGAGCTACGCCCCTGCAGCGCGATCTTGCGGGTGTAGTCACGCTCCGACAGGATGCCCACCACCCTGCCCTGGTCCATGACCATCAGCGCGCCGACCTCGTAGCCGGCCAGCAGCTTCAGCGCCTCGGGCACCATGTCCTCGGGCCTCGCATGCCACAGCGTGCCCTCGCGACCCGCGAGCAGTTGGGATACGGGTTTCATCGCAGCCTCCGATCGAGAAATCAGGGATTAAGCCTACACGGATAAAGCCTACACAATTGTGCCGCCCGACGCCATGCCGACGAGCACCGTTCAGCAAGGAGGCAGCTCATGAATTCCCCGGCCACCCGCGCTTTCCAAGAAGCGCGCAGCTTCCTTCTACAGCAGCGCGGCCACCACGATGCCGCCGTCGCGGGCTTTCGCTGGCCGGCGCTCACCACCTTCAACTGGGCGCTGGACTGGTTCGACGTGCTCGCGCGCGACAACCACGCCACCGCGCTGTGGGTCGTGAACGAAGACGGCAGCGAGCAGCGCTTGAGCTTCGCCCAGATGGCGCAGGCCTCGAACCGCGCCGCCAACTGGCTGCGCAGCCGCGGCGTCAAGCGCGGCGACCGTATGCTGCTGATGCTGGGCAACGTGGTGCCGCTGTGGGAGATCACGCTGGCGGCGATCAAGCTCGGCGCGGTGGTCAGCCCGGCGACGACGCTGCTGTCGGCCGACGAGTTGCGCGACCGCGTGCAGCGCGGCGACATGCGCCATGTGGTGGCCGACGCCAGCGGCGCCGCGCGCTTCGCCGAGGTCGAAGGCGCTTACACCCGCACCATCGTCGGCGCCAGCCTGGACGGCTGGGCCGACTACGCCCAGGCCGGCGCGGCCGCGGCCGATTTCCAGCCCGACGGCGCCACCCAGGCCGACGACCCGCTGCTGCTGTACTTCACCAGCGGCACCACCGCCAAGCCGAAGATGGTGCTGCACACGCAGCAGAGTTACCCGGTGGGCCACCTGACGACGATGTACTGGCTGGGGCTGAAGCCCGGCGACGTGCACCTGAACATCAGCTCGCCGGGCTGGGGCAAGCATGCGTGGAGCAGCTTCTACGCACCGTGGAACGCCGGCGCCACGATCTTCGTACTCAACCAGGCGCGCTTCGACACCCGGTTCACGCTGGACACCATCGTGCGCTGCGGCGTGACCTCGCTGTGCGCGCCGCCCACGGTGTGGCGGCTGCTGATCCTGGAAGACCTGGCGCAGTGGCCGGTCAAGCTCACCGAGACCATCGGTGCCGGCGAGCCGCTGAACCCCGAAGTGATCGAGCGCGTGCGCCAGGCCTGGGGGCTGACGCTGCGCGACGGCTACGGCCAGACCGAAAGCACCTGCATGGTCGGCAACCCGCCGGGACTGGAAGTGCGCGCCGGCTCGATGGGCCAGCCGATGCCGGGCTACGGCCTGGTGCTGCTGGACCCTGACGACACCGAATGCGACGAAGGCGAACTGGCGGTCAAGCTCGAGCCCGCGCCCACCGGGCTGATGGCCGGCTATGCCGGCGACGCCGACAAGACCGAGGCCGCGCTCGGCGGGCGCTACTACCGCACCAGCGACGTCGCGCGGCGCGACGCCGACGGCTACCTGTGGTACGTCGGCCGCGCCGACGACGTGTTCAAGGCCAGCGACTACCGCATCAGCCCCTTCGAGCTGGAAAGCGCGCTGCTCGAACACCCTGCGGTGGCCGAAGCCGCGGTGGTGCCCAGCCCCGACCCGGTGAAGCTGGCGGTGCCCAAGGCCTACGTCGTGCTCAAGCCGGGGCAGCCGCCGTCGCGCGACACCGCGCTGGACATCCTGCGTTTCCTGCGCGGCAACCTGAGCCCGTTCAAGCGCGTGCGCCGCATCGAGTTCGCCGAACTGCCCAAGACCATCTCCGGCAAGATCCGCCGCGTGCAGCTGCGCCAGGCCGAGGACGCGCGCCATGGGCGCGGCGAGCGCGGGCCGGCCGAGTTCTGGGAGGAGGACTTCCCCGAGCTGCGCTGACACCGTACCGGGCCCGGGCCCGGGCCCGGGCGATGTCGCGGCAGCCCGCTCCACGCCAGGCGTCGCGCATTGCCGACGCCTGCTTCTTTCTGCGCGCCGCCGCGGTGATCGACCCCAGTGCCGCGCTTGGCGCGCTTGAGTGATACTGGCGCGCCCCGGTCATGCCAGGCGCTTGGCCTGACCCGCCCCGCGCGCGAAGCGCACGTTTTCGACGGAGTCCGACGATGTCACTACGGGTCACCTTCGCTCACAGCGTGCGCTACAGCACGCTGGCGCTGTGCACGCTGGCCACGGGGCTGGCGCTGTTCTCGCTGGTGGCGTTCGGCCGCGGCCTGCCGTGGCTGCTGCTGTTCGGCGCGCTGACGCTGCTGGGCGTGCGCGACCTGTTCCAGACCCGCCACGCGATCTTGCGCAACTACCCGATCCTCGGGCACATGCGCTTCCTGCTCGAGTTCATCCGGCCCGAGATCCGCCAGTACTTCATCGAGGGCGACGTCGAGGCCGAGCCGTTCTCGCGCGCGCAGCGCTCGGTGGTGTACCAGCGCGCCAAGGGCGTGCCCGACGTGCAGCCTTTCGGCACCAAGCTGGATGTCGGCGCCAAGGGCTACGAGTGGATCAACCACTCGCTGAACACCACGCTGATCCCGTCGCACGACTTTCGCATCTGGATCGGCGGACGCCCCGACGCACCGGCGGCGGGCGTGTCGCCTTGCACCCAGCCCTACAGCGCCAGCGTGTTCAACATCTCGGCGATGAGCTTCGGCGCGCTGTCGGCCAACGCGATCGAGGCGCTGAACCTGGGCGCCAAGATCGGCGGCTTCGCTCACGACACCGGCGAAGGCGGCATCAGCCACTACCACCGCGAGCACGGCGGCGACTTGATCTGGGAAATCGGCTCGGGCTATTTCGGCTGCCGCAAGCCCGACGGCAGCTTCAACCCCGAGCGCTTCGCCGAGCAAGCGCGCGACCCGCAGATCAAGATGATCGAGATCAAGATCAGCCAGGGCGCCAAGCCGGGCCACGGCGGCATGCTGCCGGGCGCCAAGGTGACGGTGGAGATCGCCGCGGCGCGCGGCATTCCGGTGGGCGTGGACTGCGTGTCGCCGTCGTCGCACAGCGCTTTTTCCACGCCGGTGGAGTTGCTGCAGTTCGTCGCGCGACTGCGCGAGCTGTCGGGCGGCAAGCCCACCGGCTTCAAGCTGTGCATCGGCCACATCTGGGAATGGTTCGGCATCGTCAAGGCGATGCTGGAGACCAACATCACGCCCGACTACATCGTGGTCGACGGCGCCGAGGGCGGCACCGGCGCGGCGCCGGTGGAGTTCGCCGACCACATGGGCGCGCCGGTGCAGGAGGGCCTGAACCTGGTGCACAACACGCTGATCGGCGTCGGCCTGCGCGACCGCGTCAAGCTCGGCGCGGCGGGCAAGGTCATCAACTCCTTCGACCTGGCGCGCATGTTCGCCATCGGCGCCGACTGGTGCAACTCGGGGCGCGGCTTCATGATGGCGCTGGGCTGCATCCAGGCCCAGGTGTGCCACACCGGGCGCTGCCCGACCGGCATCACCACGCAGGATCCGCTGCGCCAGCGCGCGCTGGCGGTGTCGGACAAGGCGCCGCGCGTGGCGCAGTACCACGCCAACACGCTGCACGCGCTGAAGGAGCTGCTGCAGGCCGCCGGCCTGATGCACCCCGACCAGCTCAGCACCTACCACATCGTGCGCCGGCTGGACAGCACGCGCATCCGGCTGCTGTCGGCGGCGATGCCCACCATGCGCTGGGGCGCGATCCTCAACGACCTGGCGCACCAGCACAACGTGTACCGGCTGTACTGGCCGCTGGCCGACGCGCACAACTTCTCGCCGCGCATGCCCAGCGCCGAAGAGCTGGCGGCCAGCCCGGGCATCCGGCCCACGGTGGCGGGCCGCCCGGCGTCGGCCGCGCAGATCGCCGAGGAGCTGACCCACCTGCGCGCGCCGCACCCGGCGCCGGTGAGCCACCTGGTGCCCGAGCAGGCACCGCACCTCGCCGGGCCGGCGCCGACCAGCGCCGACCAGGTGCCGTCGACCTGGACCGAATCGGGCGCCGACCCCACGCCGCCGAGCAGCGCGCACGCCGCCGGGCCACGCTGAGCCCCGACCGCAGCGGCACCGCACGCCAAGCGGCTGCAGGTCGAGTACCTGGTGGGCCTGTCGGCCGGGCAGGTCTACGTGCCGCGGGTCGTGCTCGAAACGCTCAGCGCTGCCAGCGCCGCGCCGAGCTTCGGCGTGTACGACTCCTATCCGGGCCACGGCCTGAGCGCGGCACGGCTGCCGCCGCACTGCCAGCTGCGCTACCTCGAGCTAGGCTTCATCGAGCGCTACGGGTGGCAGGCGCTGCTGCTGGCGCTGGCGCTGGCCGCGCAGAGCCTGCTGATCGCCGCGCTGCTGCTGCAACGGCGCCGCCGCCGCGCCGCCGAGCGGGTGCAGCAGGCGCAGCGCGTGCAGCTGCTGCATGCGCCGCGGCTGGCGGTGGCGGGCGAGCTGACGGCGTCGATCGCGCACGAGATCAACCAGCCGCTGGGCGCCGTCCTCAGCAACGCCGACGCGGCGCCGCGCGGTGACCCTGGAGTTCGACGCGCAGGCGCGCCGCTGCGAGGTGATCGGCGAGCCGGTGCAACTGCAGCAGGTGCTGATCAACCTGCTGCTCAATGCCTTCGATGCGAAGAACCGAGACCGCGCGCAGCGCCGGCGGCGGCAAGCCGCTCGGTGCCGAGCGCGCGCCACGGCGACGGCGGCAGCGCTGCTGCGCCGTGCAGGCCGGGCGTCTACACTGGCCCGCTGCTGGAGGAGCGCCATGAACCACGCCTACATCTGCGACGCGATCCGCACGCCCTTCGGCCGCTATGGCGGCGCACTCAGCAGCGTGCGCACCGACGACCTGGGCGCCATCCCGATCAAGGCGCTGATGCAGCGCAACCCCCAGGTCGACTGGCAGGCGGTGGGCGACGTGCTCTACGGCTGCGCCAACCAGGCGGGCGAGGACAACCGCAACGTCGCGCGCATG
>CALBTN010000153.1 GCA_937967345.1 uncultured Rubrivivax sp.
AGGGGATCTTCATGCGCAGGATCTTGGCGCTGTTGAACAGCCGCTCGGTGTGCTCGCGCAGGCGGAAGATCGCCGTGCCGCCCGCGGTGTTGTAGGCGCGCACCCCTTCGAAGGCGCCGCAGCCGTAGTGCAGCGAGTGCGATAGCACGTGGATCCTGGCGTCGCGCCAGTCGATCAGCTTGCCGTCCATCCAAATCTTGCCATCGCGGTCGGACATCGACATGGTGTGTCTCCTTGGTGCCTGTTTGGCGTCTCGCCGGGACGGCGATTCTAGTTCTCGGGCGCCGCAGCGGCCGCATCCGGGGCATCGTCGCGCGTCAACTCCCACGAGCGCAGCTTGCCGCGCTCGAACAGCAGGACGACGCGCGCGCCGCCGGCATCGGCCCAGCCCCAGCGCTCGGGCGCGTCGCCCAGCTTGCTGCCCAGGCTGCGCGTGAGCGTCAGCACCTGAAGCAGCGTCATGTCCGAGTGCAGCTTGCCGTGCAGCATCAGCGCGCTGTCGACCTGGCCCACCGGCGCGCCCGAGGCATTGCGCAGCACGCGCAGCGAGCGGTTGAACTGCAGCAGCAGCCCGAACACAGCCACCGTGACCCCCAGCACCACGCCGCGCCAGCCCCAGCCGACGTAGCCGGCGGCGATCAGCAGCACCGCCAGAATCCAGCCCACGGTGGCGTTCATGCGCGAAGACTGTCCATGCGTGTCGAGCCAGTGCCCTTGCCGATCAGCCCAGTTCACGCACCACGCCGATCGCCTGCTCGACGCGCTCGACCGCGTGGATCGTCAGGCCCTCGATGGCCTTCTTCGGCGCGTTGGCCTTGGGCACCACGGCGACGCTGAAGCCGAGCTTGGCCGCTTCGCGCAGCCGCTCCTGGCCGCGCGGCGCCGGGCGCACCTCGCCGGCCAGCCCGACTTCGCCGAAGGCGACGAAGCCGTGCGGCAGCGCCTTGCCGCGCAAGCTGCCGTGAATCGCCAGCAGCACCGCCAGGTCGGCGGCCGGCTCGCTGATGCGCACGCCACCCACCGCGTTGACGAACACGTCCTGGTCCATGCACGACACCCCGGCATGGCGGTGCAGCACCGCCAGCAGCATCGCCAGCCGATCGCGCTCGAGCCCCACCGACAGCCGGCGCGGGCTGGGCCCGCCGGCATCCACCAGCGCCTGCACCTCGACCAGCAGCGGGCGCGTGCCTTCCAGCGTGACCAGCACGCAACTGCCGGGCACCGGCGCGCCATGGGTGGACAGGAAGATCGCGCTCGGGTTGGCCACGCCCTTCAGGCCCTTTTCGGTCATCGCGAACACGCCGATCTCATTGATCGCGCCGAAGCGGTTCTTGATCGCGCGCACCAGGCGAAAGCTGCTGTGGGTGTCGCCTTCGAAGTACAGCACCGTGTCGACGATGTGTTCCAGCACGCGCGGGCCGGCCAGCGTGCCGTCCTTGGTGACGTGGCCGACCAGCACCAGGCTGGTGCCGGCGGCCTTGGCGTGGCGCGTCAGCTGCGCCGCGCACTCGCGCACCTGCGCCACCGACCCCGGCGCCGACGTCAGCGCCGCCGAATACAGCGTCTGGATCGAGTCGATCACGCAGAAGTCGGGCGTCTCTTGCTGCAGCGCATGCACGATCTTCTCGAGCGCGATCTCGGCCAGCACGCGCACGCGCTGGCCGTGCAGCGCCAGCCGGCGCGCGCGCAGCGCCACCTGCGCGCCGCTTTCCTCGCCGGTGATGTACAGCACCTTGAGCTGGCGCGACAGGCTGTCGGCGGCCTGCAGCAGCAGCGTGCTCTTGCCGATGCCGGGATCGCCGCCGATCAGCACCACGCCGCCGGGCACGATGCCGCCGCCGAGTGCGCGATCCAGCTCGTCCTGGCCGGTGGGCGTGCGCGGCACTTCGGCGGCGACGATCTCGCTGAGCGTGGCCACCGGCTGCGTGCCGGCCAGCGCAGCGAAGCGGTGCGATGCGGCGCCGCCTGCGTCGGCCACCTCGTGCAGCGTGTTCCAGGCCTCGCAATGCGGGCACCTGCCCAGCCACTTCGGGCTGCTGCCGCCGCAGTCGGTGCATTGAAATCGGGTCTTGTCCCTGGCCATCGCGGCGATTGTCGCCGCCGCCACCGCCGCCATCGGCGGGCCGCGATGCTCAGCCTTCAGTCGCTGTCGGGCCGGCCACGCAGCGCCTTGAGCTTGCCGCGCTGCGCCTTGCCGTGCAGCCGGCGCAGCTGCGAAGCCGCCGTGGGCACGGTGGCGCGGCGCGTCCTCGGCAGCGTGGCCGCCGCTTGCACCATCGCCTGCAGCCGCTGCAGCGCCTCGGCGCGGTTCAGCGCCAGGCTGCGGTGCTGCTGCGCCTTGATGACGATCACACCGTCGCCGCTGAGGCGCCGATCGGCGCTGCGCAACAGCCGCTGCTTGACCTCGTCGGGCAGCGACGACGCGCGCACGTCGAAGCGCAGGTGCACCGCGTTGGCGACCTTGTTGACGTTCTGGCCGCCAGCGCCTTGGGCGCGGATCGCGCTGAACTCGACCTCGGCCGAGTCGACGCGCAGCCGCCGCGGCACCATGCTCTAGCGGCGCAACTTGCCCACGATCAGCAGCAGCAGCACCGCGCCGGCAACCGAGGCGATCCAGCCGGCACCCTGGCCGGCCTGGTACCAGCCCAGCTGCTGGCCGATGAAGCCGGCCGCCATCGACCCGCCGACGCCGAGCAGGCAGGTCATGAACCAGCCCATCCTCTGCTCGCCGGGCACCACGAAGCGGGCGATCGCGCCGACGATCAGGCCGACGAAGAGAGTTCCGATCAATCCCATTCAGCGTTCCTCGCGTTTCAAGGTTTCCAGTGTCAATCCACCACGCGCACCGGCACCCGCAGCGCCAGCGCGCACATCAGCTCGTAGCCGATCGTGCCGGCCGCACGCGCGACCTCGTCGATCGGCAGCCGCGTGCCGCGCGGGCCGTCGCCCCACAGCGTGACTTCGCTGCCCAGCGCGGCCTGCGGCACGCCTTGCAGGTCGACGCACAACATGTCCATCGACACGCGCCCGATCGTGCGCGTGCGCACGCCGTCGACCAGCACCGGTGTGCCGGTGGGGCAGCAGCGCGGGTAGCCGTCGGCATAACCGCAGGCGACGATGCCCACGCGCATCGGCGCGTCGGCAGCGAAGGTGCCGCCGTAGCCGACGTGCTCGCCGCGCTCGAGCGAGCGCACCGAGATCAGCCGCGAGCACAGGCTCATCGTCGGGCGCAGATCCCAGTGCGCGATGTCGTGCTGCGGGTAGTCGGGCGCGCTGCCGTACAGCAAGATGCCGGGGCGCAGCCAGTCGCCGGCCACCGCCGGCGCGCTGGCATGGCGCAAGGTGGCGGCGCTGTTGCACAGGCTGCGCTCGCCCGGCAGGTCGCGCGTGGCGGCGTCGAAGCGCGCCAGCGCCTGGGCGATGCCGCGATCGCCGTCGGCGTCGGCGAAGTGCGTCATCAGCGAGATCTCGCCCACCTGCGGCAGCGCATTGAGCCGCGCCCACGCGGTGCGCAGCGCATCGGGGTCGAAGCCCAGCCGGTTCATGCCGCTGTTCATCTTCAGGAACACGCGCTGCGGCGCGTGCGTCTTGTGCGCGGCCAGCCAGTCGATCTGCGCGTCGTTATGCACCGTGTGCCACAGCTGCAGCCGCGAGCAGATCTCCAGATCGCGCGGCTCGAACACGCCTTCGAGCAGCAGCACCGGGCCGCGCCAGCCCAGCGCGCGCACGCGCTCGGCTTCGTCGAGGTCGAGCAGCGCGAAGCCGTCGGCGCCGCGCAACCCGGCGTAGGCACGCTCGATGCCGTGGCCGTAGGCGTTGGCCTTGACCACCGCCCACACGCGCGCATCGGGCGCGGCGCGGCGCGCGCGCGCCAGGTTGTGGGCCAGCGCGCTGGTGTGGATCAGCGCTTCGATCGGACGCGGCACGGCATGCTCCTTGCTGCGGTTGCTTGCCCGCGGCGCCCGGGCTGAGCTGCCCGGCAACGCGAACTGGCGGGGGATTTTGCCAGCGCGGGCCGGCGCATACCTGCGTGCTATAACCCGCCGCCACTGTTGCTGGAGACAAGCGCGCGCCCCACGGCCACCGGCGTTGCGCCACCACGATGCGCTGCGCATGAAAAAAGGCTTCTCCACCATCATGTCGGCGCAGTTCTTCAGCTCGCTGGCCGACAACGC